>CABZJG010000001.1 GCA_902525995.1 Paracoccaceae bacterium
TGAAAGCAGCTATTTAGGACCAGATCCCCGTTGGAAGTTCATGGGGTCGCAGTTACTTACTCTGCCGTTAATTCCACATTTGTAAATCCGGACTTCATCTAGATATTCGGGCATATTTACTTGTTGAGGGTTTTTGCAAAAAGCCAACTGGAAGTCGAAACCCAGACTATTCACCATCAGTAAGTTAGGACTGTGACCTTCTAGGTCGTTTTTATCTTTCTTATGATCTATGATCTCTTCAACAAATACATCAAGTGAATTAGATGGATCGCCATGGGCATTATTGTCATCAGGTTGGTATTCACCATCACCTTCAAGCAAAATCGCAAAATCGCCAATATCGCATATTACCTGCGGTGAAACTGTTACTGCATTATTTCGATGTTCTAGAAGCCTTGCTTCCGTGAGATTATCTTTAAGGATATTAAGCGTTTCAACGAAATTTTTCTCAGCCATTGGATTACCACTCTCTTTATAGCTAATGTTATATTTCCGTTTGATTTTCAATTTTGTATCGATGGCGTTAAGTAGATCTTCCAAAAAGTGCTCACGTCCCCACCACTTTGTGTAGTAATAACATTCAACAAAAACCTTTTTTCCGTCGGCCTTTTGTACACAAAGATCAGGTTTGGGCTTTTTTTTGGATGCAGGGAACGAAACGGATTGACTATTTTCTGAGAAGTATTCGAAACACTGAAGAAACCACAAAAACTGGTTAAACCTATCCCACTTTATTGCCCAATGGGCTTTTTCATTGCTCCATTTCTTATATTCATCTTCCCAGCCATCTGCTTTTTTTGCGTTTCCCAGCAATGTATTCCAGCGTTTAAAAAGATTGTCGGCATTGTCAGAGTAGGTCGCCATTCGGAATGCCAAACTATGACAGAAATTCGGTTTCTGTTCACAAATAATTTCGTCAATTTCATTGGGCAACTTGCCCAGTTCGCTCAGAAGAGGGTTAGAAGTCCGTCTTCTCAAATAACTATCTTTGTTCGCAGAACACTCCAGAGCACTTTTTATTAGTGCTTTCGCGCTGCTATTTTTTGTATTTGTGTTCATTAGAATTTCATCGCTGCTTCCGGAAAATTTCTCTATGGTCTTGTCCGCTTTTCATTGTGAACACTTAGAATACTTTAAGTTTCTCTTTTCTAGAGCGCCAGAGGTGATTTTCCTCCCAGCGTAGAAAGTCTGTGTCTTGGTTTGTAAAAGCCGTTGATGGGTTCCGCAAAGCTGTAAGGAACTTGGTTTGCGGAACCCATCAAGGCCAGCGGTCAAAACCGCGCAAACAGGCCGGACACATGACTGCTTCTGACAAATGCACAAATCTAATCAAATATGTCTTGCTATGTAGGAGCCATTCACACAAGATTTTTGCTTTAGGTGCATTGTTAATCTAAGTAATTAATAAAGCAGTCAATTACTGTGCTTCTAAACATTACTTGAAATCACAAGGGTTGTAGAACCCATAAATTTTGGAAAAAAAAGAACCTTAACGTGCAAATTAAGTTATTATTAATATACCACTCAACGGAATTGATATTTCAATAACTGTGCACTGTCGATAAAGGTATCTGTAAATTGTATAAAAAGTATTTAGGACAAACGCTGGTTTGCCGCGCTGAAATCAGTGGACAAATAATATCAGGTAGAATTTCGTTCGCAGACGATAGAATACATGTGAAACTTGTCAATTTTGAAGAGTTTTTCTGGGTTCAAGAAAATAGCCCAATAGTACTTGAATTAGAGGATTATAGCTACTGTACAGTTATGCCAATCCACTTAACGAATGGGACCATTTCTGCAGAAGCAGGTCGTATTCATTATTGCGAATTTGATGCGCTCCAAGTGATCGTTGGTGATCGTCCATATGAAAACGAAGACCGTATCAAGGAATTACATTTCCGTTTATCTGATACTAATAGCATCCTGCTTGCGCCAGATATTATGAATCAAATCGCACAATCAACAATATCTGATGATGTTAATTTTACAATATTCGAAACTAATCTCGACGATGCGTTAATTTGTATATCATACGGCGCTACAATTAGCCTTCCAATTCAAACGCATACCGTTGGTGAGCCGCATGGCTGCATAAAATTCAACAACTCCAAGACAATCGAAGAGATCCATGGTTTTCTTGAGACGCTACATACCTTTTTTACCATGGCAGCAGGTATCCCAGTTTTGACACTAAATCATAGCATCACACTAGATCAAAATGGACATGAACCGGCTACTGGCGTTGAAACAATACCTGAACACTTTCAACTTATTTGGCCAAGAAAAATACCTTTAGAACAAAAAATTGGCACGCTTAAGCCAGCGGGAATTCTTCGCTGTTGGGAAAACGAGGATCGAGACCTTATGTCTAATTGCTTAAAGAAATGGTTTGAGTTGCAAAAAGACTGGGCAAAGGCATTTCAAGGGCTTTTTATGGCGACGTATGAATTTTCAAACTTTGATCACAACCGCATCGTGAATGCGTGTAAATGGCTTGAGGCTACACCCCGTTTCAAAAAATTAGAAAACGAAAAAATCGATAAAAATAAATTGAAAGCCATTCGATGTGCAGCAATCCAAAAGGCCAAAGAATTAGATATTAATGATCAAAGTATTAAACTGCTTGAATCTGCCATTAACAACGTAAAAACCAAGACCCAAAAAGAGCGATTAGAAAGTCTTGTAGGTGCTACCAACATAACAGACGAACAAAGGCAGGAGCGGTTAGTTAAGGACGTGAAAGAGGCCTTCTACATTCGGGGGAGTTTTGCTCACGACACTTTTTCCTTTAAAAGTTCCGAAGACTTTTCAAAATATGTACAGTGTGTTCAGGCTACAGAAGCTTTAGCTTTTCTGCTCCTATTAAATGAATTACCAATTCCTGAAAACTATGAAATTATTAAGTCACCAAATCATTTTACAGGGTATTTGAGCACATAGATTTGATCAAATGGATCACTACAAATAACTTAAATAGTAACAGATTCGTCTTCAGAGTACCTTTTTGAGTTCCAAGGCAGCGAAAGTCCGGTCTGCCCGGGCCGCACCGCAGCATCTATGCACATCAGCAAGGTCCGGTTTGGGCCGTCCTTGAAGGCGGAGGGGTCTCTCAATGGACATTATATTCATGCACAGCATTCGTTGACACACCAGATCCGTGTGGCTAAAAATCGCGGAAGAAATTAGGAGTAATCCATGCTTTCAACCGATCTTGAGTACAGCGATTTTTCCCAGTCCCTTATCATTGGCAGCCATGAAGTGGATATTGATATATTTCGTGAGGCAGGAACAGCTCCTTGGACTCTCAAAATGCAAGTCGATGGTAAACCTGTGGAATGGCCGCATGTGTTTGTTGCTGACAAAGCCGCCTATGACGCCGCGATGCTACACCTCAAAGAACGCGGATTGAACCCAGATATGTTTGCTGACGATGACGACTATGGCATCATTGAAAGCCCCCTTGGCCAACGGCTGTTAGTGGAAGGGCATCCGTTTGAGATCAGCATCTACCGAGGGGTCGATGAACCAGAGTGGATTTTGGAGATCACCAACGCCAAAGGTACATCCCTTATCCTAGATGAGCGGTTCAAGACGGACAAAGATGCACTTGGCGTAGCGATAGCCGGTTTCGAAAACGAACCAATCGAAGACTTTCTGGGGTAGTTGTGTGATATCGACTTTGTTTTACCGCACTTTGGGCGAATGGCCTTATTGCGAAAGCTGCCGTGCGGCTTTTTGAAGCCTCACCAATATCCGTTAATGGGATTTTGCGACGCGGCATCCGATAGAGTCCTGAAGGTCCGTTAATGGGATTCTGCGATGCGGCATCAGATAGAGTCCTGAAGGTAGGCTTAGGTGAAAAAGTTCACGCGGCGATGCGGCAATCACAAAGCATGATGAAAGGCAGCTTAGGGCCGCGAATGCTTTTTCTTAAGGGGGGGGAGCCGACATTCGCTGCAGGTGCGAAAGCACCTCGTTTAGAGCAAAGAGCCGATCTTCGTCTGGGCGAAACACTCGGCCAATTCTTGGCTCGTAATCCAAGTCATTGCATCATCCATTGTCATGACCATACATAAATTATCTTCCAATCGGTGTGCTTTTAGTTTCACAGCAATTTTTTAACCAACCGCGCTAATAACTTGAGGTTGTACTTGGTGCTGGGAACTACATCCTATACCTGTAGAGCTAGATGCAAAGATTCGGAGAGGTTTGGAATGGTTAACAAAAATATAAAAGAGACCAAAGGCGCATGGATCGTGCATCATGCCCGCAAAATTTCTATGGATGTTAGTGCCTCTGCTGAATACTCGGTCTTAGACGAGGCTGGCAAAGCCGCCGACCTGCTGATGCGCTTGGGCGCAACAGATGAGGCAACCCTGCGCCAAACTGAGGTTGCAGCTATTGCGCGCGCTGCAAACCTTAATCCACGTACAGAACTCCCACACTATTTGAATCTGCTAGCTGAGAAACGTCTAATCGACACTTCACAGGATGAAGTCCAAGTGCTCGGTATCAACACGCGGGGTGTACTTGGACATGCATCCGATATTTTCGATGCTGGTGATCCCAACGCGCGTGAAATGGCAGCTATCGAGCTTGGTGAGATAACTTCTCAGGCTCCTTTGTTACTTGCAGATGCAACTGAGTTTGTTAGTGATATATACAAAATGACAACGCCCGAAAGTAGCGAGTTTATACGCCGTGCTTCCGAGATTGGATTTGTCGATCAAGAGGGTGATGATCCTAGCAGCATCCTCTTATTCAACGGCAATTTGTTCAAACGAGATAGTGTTGATAAAGCCGCAAAAGTTCTGTCGTCTCTGTCTTCCACTGAGCAGGCAAAAGTCGTCGAGGTAAATGCGCTGCTAGATTCCAGCGGTTGCCTGTATGCCGCAACTTGTGAGAAGTTATTGGGCGGCGCGCTTTTCGAAAAACTAAAAGCTGCTGGTGTAGTCGAGGTCAGCACCGTGTCAAACGAGAGTGGCGAGCATGCCTTTGTTACTTTGCCCCGTGCTTTTCACAAATTCATCAACCCACTCATTGACGATAGCTTCGATATGGCCAAGGCACTTGTATCTGCCTTGTCATATGGCAAACAACAAAGATCTGCGTCTCAAGGTAGAGTTATGAGCTTTAACTGGATCCTGAATGCATTGATCAAAGGCAGTACAATCGGCCCCGCAACAGCGATTGGTGCGGACTATCGCGTATTGGAACAAAATAGAGTAATACAACTAAGCCCCGCATCGAGTGGGATGTACAGAATGAGGCTTCTCAAAAGAGAAGTTGGTGAACTCGCTTTACAGGTGCTCAACAATGGTGACGCAAATGCTGAAAGTATCAACACTCCACCAAGCGCCCCAATGTCCATATACGCGGGGCCCGAAACAACTCGTGAGAAAGTTCGGAAACGTCAAACCCAGCCTAGCAAAAACCACACACACGATATTCTTAGCGCCTTGCGCGGTCAGCGGGGAATCTGATGGTAGCCAATAACGGAGACAAGGGGTATCGGCTCGAAGAGTTGCTGCGTGCCTACTTTATTCGAGCAGGGTTGTTCGCTGTTCGCGGTGTGCCATTACGCGTTGATGGAGAAGACCTCACAGATATTGACATTTGGCTGTATGAAAGACCAACTGGTTCGTCCCGCCGACGCCAGATTGTCGATGCAAAGTCGAAAACCAAGCCCAAAGCAATTGAACGGCTGTTCTGGACTAAAGGTCTTTATGAACTTTTAGGCGTAGATGGCGCTTACATCGCTACAACAGATACGAGACCGCTTCTTAAAAAGATGTCACGTCGCCTTGGATTGTTCGTATTAGACGGCACTGACATAAAAAGAATAGCTGAAAGTGACAAGGTCCTATTCCCCAATCGACTTAGCGAAGAAGATATTGATCAGAAGGTCAAAAGTTTTGACAAGTCTCGTCGTAATAAAGACCTTCAGAATGGCTATTTTGATCTTAAATCAGCGCTAATTGACAATTTTGGCAGCGGTACTGTAAATCGCTCGCTTGAGCATTTTTCGAAGTTTTCAGACGTTGCCGTTCTATCTCACCCAGTTACACACGGAGCTGAGATTAGTCTTCGGCTTGCGTATCTTGCTGCTTCTTTTTCAGCCATTGCCTTGGACGCAGCACTTACCAAAGTATCCTTCAAATCGCTAGATGAACGCCACCAAACACTTCTCAATGTCATACGCTTTGGTGATGATGATGAAGAAACAGGACTTGAAAAGGTGCGAGTTGCTACGGCACTCATTGAGCAATATGCGCCTAACGGAAGCGCGCTATCTCAGTCAATTTCTAAAGCCATTAGAGATGATTTTGCAAAGGTGCCAGCCGAGATAATTGCGGATCATATTCTTAAGCATCTTAAGGCTGATGGCCTGTTTAAAGTTGCGCGTGCACTTGAACTTAGAGCCTTTAGCAAGGACCTGCTGGGGTTTGATGATCTTGCTATTGATGAGAAGGCATTTCTCGGCACTCTACTCGACTTTGTTGGCATAGCACGTCCAGCATTTGCGAAAGCTTGGAAGTCAGACCCAGCCGTTGCCTCAGAGATTCCACCCATTCCTTCTGAACAAGACGATATCGGGCCGCTATTTGAGTGATTGTTACAAGGAAAGTACTTTCATCGACCAGACTAGTAACTTCGCTTGACGGGTAGCGGGCGATGGCTGATTAGCGAAAACTCACGACGCTACAAAACTCGAGTTTTTTACAAGTATCGATCGTTGTTGATAATATATTTTTACGGTTGCTGCGAATGGCCGGCTCGACGCGCCGCACCACAGCAATCTAGATTGCTCGCGAACGGCAGCTCTGGGCCGAAATTCAAAAGCGTTTGCCAAGGAAACCGCCTCTATCTGAATGCAGAGGAGAGGGCGGCATTCTTGGCCGCAGCCCGTCAGAGCTGATTGAGATCATGCCAGAACAGAGGGTGTTCCCTTGATGCTTACGTCTGAGCTGTGAATTGCCGAAGCGTCGGGACAGAATGTTTCGCAGATAGGGAAAATGATCGAGCGTGGGGCGAAAATAGTGGAGGTAGCAAAGGATGCGTCTGACAATCAGCCCCAGCGATCAGGTTCTCAAACAATACAGTAACGCGCTCGGCCACTTAGGTGAACGGGATGGGCATAAAGCGCTTGCCCGGGCCGTCAACCGCACGACCAATACAGTTCACTCTCGCGTCGTTCGAGCAGTTGCTAAGCAATCATCAATCCCCACTCGGATCGTAAGGGACCAAGTAAAAAAGCATACGGTGCGACCGGGGGGAATGGGAACACTCGAGGGCATCGTGTATGCTAGAGGCAATCCCATATCTCTAAAGGAGTTCCGCGCTAGACAATTCAGCTATGGGGTCAAAGCAAAGGTCTGGGGAAAGCAAACCCGCTTTGAGGGAATGTTCATATTCGCTGGCACCTACCGATCCGGGAAGCACGTAGGCAACGGCCATGTGTTCCAAAGGAAAGGCGGATACAGCAGTAAATCAGGGCGAAACAATGCCATCGAGAAACAATTTGGGCCGGCCGTCCCCACAGAAATCGTAAGGAACGAAGCCAAGGACGAGTTTGAGAGAACCGTCCAGCATATGCTCCCTCAACGGGTGCAACACGAACTCGCCCGTCTCCTGCCATAGAGAGACAACAACTTGCCCTACCTGACGTTGGCCTGCGTTCCTTATGGATGCGTGGGTCATTGCATATGGCCTCTCTCCTTTGCTGCGCGTCAAACAAGCACAAGGGGACGAGAGAGACCGAAAGAGAGGAGCTAAGTGTTCTTGCGGGGTTAAGTGCGGCCCTTACCAAAAAAAGGGACCGTATTTCAGCAACTTACAGTGCGGGGCTAGGCTACCCCGAGAGTTTCGCGTTTTTTCATTTTTTCAAATCGCGGTTTAGTTTCGAGCGGCAATCCTGATGTGGGTCCGCTTGGCGACAGACCAGCGCAACGAAACCTAAGCCCGATCTTGTCGAGATTACGGGCCTTGTTGTGGAAAGAGACTTTAGGATGGCTGCCGCCAAATCACCCAAGGGCTTAAAGATGGAAATCGGCTTGATGCTGGTATCCGATGCCCAACATTACGAACGAAATGCACGGACACATCCGCAAAGTCAGGTCGATGAGATCAAGGCGTCAATCCGGGCATTTGGATACACCTATCCAATGCTTGTGGACGTAGATGACGGCAGTGTCATCGCTGCCGGTCACGGTCGCCATATCGCAGTCGAGCAAATGTATGACGCCGGAGAAACGATCAGGCTGCCAGACGGTCGCGCAATCCCCGAAGGTTACATTCCGTTTATCGACTGCTCAGGTTGGACCGAGGCGCAGCGCCGCTCCTACACGTTGGCCGACAACAAAATCGCTGAGAACTCAGGATGGGACGATGCCCTGCTCAAGATTGAGATCGGGGAACTGCTTGAGATGGCTGACGACGAGGCCCCAGTTCTGGGCTTCACGGAAAAAGAATTAAGAGAGTTTGGTCGCGCTGCTGGCAGCGACGAGAGTGCCGAGGACATAATACCAGACGTTCCAGATAAACCCGTATCGCGAAAGGGCGACATCTGGATTCTTGGGGATCATCGCATTCTTTGTGGTGACAGCACTCAGCCTGAGGATGTTGAGATACTTCTCGATGGAGCAAAGCCGCATCTTATGGTTACAGACCCACCCTATGGCGTGAATTATACACCTGCGTGGCGTAATGAGGCCATGCCTGCGAAGAATGATCCGGCGCGTTGGAAGAACGGTGCCGGTAGGGCTACCGGCACCGTCCTCAATGACGCGATTGCTGATTGGCGTGAGGCTTGGGCTCTGTTTCCCGGCGAGGTTGCCTATGTTTGGCATGCTGGAAACAAGGCAGGGATTGTGGCCGAAAGCCTTGAAGCATGTGGCTTCGACATTCGAGCGCAGATCATCTGGGCTAAATCTCAGTTTGTGATTGGTCGCGGGCATTACCACCCGCACCACGAGCCTTGTTGGTATGCAGTCAAGGGTAAAGGCCATTGGCAAGGCAGTCGAAAAGAAAGCACGCTCTGGCAGATTGACCACCGGAAATCCGAAACGGGTCACGGCACTCAAAAACCTGTTGAGTGTATGCGGCGCCCAATTGCGAACAATTCCGCAGAGGGTGATTTGGTTTATGAACCGTTCTCAAGATCAGGGACCACAATTATTGCCGGTGAGATTGAGGCCCGTCGGGTTTACGCAATCGAACTACATGCACCTTACGTCGATGTGGCAGTGAAACGCTGGCAAGAGTTCAGCGAGGGCGAAGCGATCCTTTGTGGGGATGGTCGGACTTTCGCGGAAATTTCTGCGGAAAGGTTAGCAGATGGCGTCGAGTAAGAAACCAGACGCCGCCGGGATCATATCGACCGGGCAGGCTGCCAAGCTGCTTATGGTCAGTGAGGCGTGGATCGGGAAACTCCACAAAATGGAATACGTCCCCAAAGCGGGGCGAGGCCGATGGAACCTCGTCTCGGTGGTTCAGGGCTATATCCGATTCCTCAAGGACGAGGACCGCCGGAGCAGCAAAAGCGCCTCGGCCTCTCGAATGACGGACGTAAAGATCGCTCGTCTTGAAATGGACATGGCGAAAGAGCGTCACGAACTGGTTCCGATGGACGACGCACGGCTCGTCTTGGATACGGCGGCCAGCCTCATGCAATCGAGCCTTATGGCGGTTCCCGCCAAGTTTACACGAGATATTGCCGAGAGACGGCGCCTAGAGGCGCTGATCGCGGAGGCGATGAGCTCTGTGGCTGATGGGATCGAGAAAAAGGCAAACGCATTGGCGAGCGGCGGGGACGTTTTGGAATAACAGATCGGCCGGGATTGGCAGCATCCCCAAGCCGAAGAGGGTGACGCGCGAGCGAGCAGAACCCCCCAAGGTGGCGAGTGCGTCACCCTCACAGGCTTTCACGGGGAGCGGTTATGGCTGTCGACGAATATGATATGCGCGAGGCGCTCTTGCGCCGGTTCGCGGATATGGTCCGGGTGCCGGATCGCCAGAGCCCGGATCAATGGGCGGCCGAGAATCGGGTTTACGGACCTGAGACCGGCGTTCCGGGCCCGCGCGATCCGCACCTGTCGCCATCTCTTGTCCCCCTCGGCCGTGCGGTCGCTTCGGGGCTTTACACGCGGGCCGTGGCGGCCACGGCCGCGCAGATGGGGAAAACGGATAACATCCTCGACGTTATCGGGCAACGCCTCGATCAACGGCCGACGCCGATCCTTTATGTCGGTCCGAGCCGGGACTTTAACACGGATCAGTTCGAGCCTCGGATTAAACAGCTTGTCGACGAGAGCGAGGGCCTAAAGGACAAGATCATTCGCGGGCGTCGAGAGAAAAAAACGCTCAAAATCATCGCGGGCGTAACGCTACGCCTCGCCTCGGCGGGGTCGTCAACGGCGCTGAAATCAAACCCAGCGGGGCTTGGTCTGGTGGACGAGTATGACGAAATGACCGCGAACATTAAGGGACAAGGCGATCCTCTCGGATTGGTCGAGGCCCGTGGTGAGACCTACGCGGATTTCGTGACGCTTATCACCAGCACGCCGAGTAAGGGGATCATCGAAACGGAGGTCTGCGAGGTCAACGGCCTAGAGTTCTTTGCGGTCGGAGACCCCAAGGAAATCGAGAGCCCGATCTGGCGCGTCTTTCAGGAGGGAACCCGTCACCATTGGGCGACCCATTGCCCGCATTGCGATGCGCCTTTTATCGCGATGAAAAAGCATTTGCAGTGGCCGAGCGGGTCGTCGCACGCGCAGGCGGCGCGAGAGGCTTACCTCGTGTGCCCGACGAGCGGGTGCATCATCGAGGACGACCGGGACAAGGTTTCGCACTACCTCGAATCCACCCCGGGCAAAATGAACACCGGCGGATTTATGATCGCGCCCGGGCAGACGATTGAGGACGCAAAGGCGGGGATCAACCCGCCGGACAACAGCACTTATTCCCAGTGGTCGAGCGGCCTCTGGTCCCCGTTTGTGTCTTGGGGGATGCGGGCCGAACGGCTTGTAAAAGCCGAGATGTCGGGCGAGGAAGATAAGCTGCAAACCGCGACAAACGCGAATTTCGGAGAGGTCTACTCCCCGGGTTTGAGCGGCGACCTGCCAGACTGGAAAGCCCTTTTAGAGCATCGAACAAAGTTCGAGCCCGGGGTGATCCACAAGGGAATGTTGCGGATCGTTATGGGCGTCGACGTGCAAAAGCGCGGCCTATATTTCACGATCCGGGGCTACGGGGCTCGCGGCACGTCTTGGCTGATCCGAAACGGATACATCATCGGCCTTACGGCCGAGAACGATGTCTGGGAGCAGCTTGCAAACATTATGCTTTCGCCAATCCACGGCGTGCATATCGAAAAGGTGTTTATCGACGCCGGTTATCGCCCGGACAAGGCGGAGGCTGGCAGCGTTCACCGGGTCTACGATTTCTGCCGCCAGTATTCGTTTCTCGCGTCTCCCTGCAAAGGGCGGAGCGGAACGGGGGCTCGGCCCTACTCGATCTCTAAGATCGAGGTGAAGCCGGACGGATCACGGCGGCCGTTTTCGGTCAATCTGGTTATGCTCGACACCGACTTTTTCAAGTCGTTGGTGCAGACCCGCATCAAGACACCCCTCGGGGCGGCCGGTGCGTTCTATCTGCATAGCGAGGCCGACGAGGACTATGCTCGTCAGGTTCTCTCTGAGGTTCGGATTGTCCACCCGGGCAAGCCAAAGCCCGAGTGGAAGCAGGTCAGGCGAGACAACCACTATTTCGACTGCGAGGCGCTTTGCGCCGCTGCGGGTTACACCCTGAACGTCCAAATGATCCCGGAGGGGATCGAGAGGGAGTGGGGCGACGACGATGGGGAACTTCCTGACGCTGGCGAGCCAAAGGTTGATACGCCGGAAACCGACGATGAGCCCGAACACGATCCTGATCCGCAGGAGGACGTAAAGGACATCCTTAGAAAGAGATTCGGCCGATTGGGCCGACGCTAGAGGTGACAAATGGGCCAACCTACCTTGGTAAAAGCAGATGGGTATAGCCCGTTAATCGCTCCGACAAAAAAAGGCTCTGGCATTGTTCCAGTGCCAAGTGCAGAGTTCATGCGCGGCGGAAACGGGGTGGGTGCGCAATGGCGGCCTGCCCTCCGATCTATCGAGGATGATGTCGACGCTGCATGGGAACCGGCTGTAGCCCGGGCGACCGATCTTATTCAGAACTCCGGTTGGATCAGCGGGATGTTTGACCAAGCGGTCGCGAACACCGTTGGCTCCGGCCTGCGACTCCGCTGCTCGCCCGAGAATGACCTTTTCGGGCAAGACGAAACGGCTGCCCAAGAGTGGCGGAATAATGTAGAGCGTCGGTGGGGCCTCTGGTCCGAAACGGCGGTCGAATGCGACATTGAGGGTCGCAGGACGATAGCCCAAATGCAGGAGGCGGCCTTTCGGTCGTGGCTGAATACGGGCGAAATCCTTGGCGAGATCGTGTTCCGCAAGCGGTTCGGCTCTCCCCGCGGAACAAAAGTTCGGCTATTGCCCGCAACGAAACTCTCGCTCGATAGCGACCTCATGAAACGGATCGTTTCAGGCGTTGTCATGGACGCGGACGGGTTTCCGATTGGGTATATGGCCCGCCGCCGCAATCGCGCGATGGGCGAATACACAACACGGGTTCCCGCGCGTGATGCCTATGGTCGCCCGAAAGTAATCCACGTTTTCGTCGGGTTGCCTGGCCAGGTTCGAGGCATCACCCCTCTGGTTCCGGTGATGAAAGTTGCCAAACAGTTCGACCAACTCGCGGACAGCACGCTTTTGGGCGCGTTGATCCAGACCGTTTTCGCGGCGAACCTTCAATCCGAGGCTCCGACAGAGGAAGCGCTCGCGGGATTGTTGACGCCGCAAGAGCAACAGAAACTCATGGCGGCCGGGGTCTCCCCGTTTGAGGCATGGGCGGAAATGCAGGCGGGATGGGCCGACGCAAATGTGATCGACATCGGGATCGGCGGGCGGATCGCTCAGACGTTCCCCGGGCAGAAATTGGAGTTCTTGTCGCCGGAAATGCCCGCGACATCCTACAAGGAATTTTCGATGCATCTGCTCCGCGAGATGGCGCGGTGCCTAGGACTGACCTACGAGAGCGCGACAGGCGATTACGAGGGGGCGACTTATTCGTCCGTTCGGATGGCGGTGAACGAGATTTTCCAAATCACGTTGGCCCGTCGAAAGTTCGTTCTCGCTCCGTTTTTGCAGCCGATCTACGAGGCTTGGCTTGAAGAGGAAGTGGCCTCCGGCCGCATCCCATTCCCGGGCGGATATAACGCCTTTTTGGCCAACCGTGTGGCCGCGACCCGATCTCATTGGATCGGTGCGCCAAAGCCGGTGGCGGACGAACTGAAAGCCGCGAAAGCGCATCAGGTCTACCGCGAAATGGGAGTTATCACCGACGAGATGATCGCCAACGATCTCGGCGTCGACATCGAGGATGTCTATGCCCAGCAGTCCCGCGAACAGACGATGCGCCAAAGCTACCCCGGCAGCGGGGGGCGTGCCGTAAACGTCCAAATCCCCGACGCAATGATCGAGGCCGACGACAAAAAGAAGGAAGGCGGCGACGATGGCTGACGCAATCCCGTCCCTAAAGGACGATCCTTGCGGTCGCGCCGAAGCCCTCAAGGCCAAGCGCGATGCGATCATCACCGGGGACGGCCTCTCCGAGTATGACGCAGAACACGGAAACGGGGTTCGGCGGCGGGTGCGATACAGCGCCGCCGACCTCAAACGGCTCGATGATGAAATCCGAACGGCCGACAGGGCTTGCGCCTTGAAAGACGGAAAGCGACACGCGCGACACGCGGTTATGCCCAGAGGCGGAGGCTGGTAAATGAGTAAGCAAAACATTCTGCCAATGGTGGCGGATCGCTTCCTGAACACTCCGCTCCTGATCGACCCGGCAAAAGCCTCGGTGATCTACGGCGTATTGCAAGGGCGAGTTGTCCCGGAACTGAACATCGACCTTAGCGAAATCGACCCGGAGGCTGCGGCTGAACAGCCGATCCCGGAGGCCACACGGTTCGCGGGATCGCGTCGTCGCGCTCAAGGCGGCTATTCTATGGCCCGCCGGGTAAATGGGGTCGCCCTGATCGACATCGAGGGTTCTCTGGTCAATCGGGGTGCTTGGATCGGGACAGATTCCGGTCTGGTTTCCTATGAGGGGATCGGGGCTCAGATCGACGCGGCCGTTGCGGACGACGAGGTTCATTCAATCCTCTTAGACATCGACAGCCCCGGCGGCGAGGCCACGGGGATGTTCGCAGTGGCGCAAAAGGTCCGGCAGGCCGCGACCCAGAAACGGGTGGTCGCGGTCGTCAACGATGTGGCGGCCTCGGCCGCTTACGGCATCGCGTCGGGGGCGCATGAGATCGTGATCTCTCCGACCTCGTTTACCGGGTCAATCGGCGTCGTGATGGTTCACATGGACCACTCCGGCGAACTCAAGAAAAAAGGTGTCAAGCCGACGATCTTGCAGAAGGGCGCGAACAAAACGCACGGTCATCCGTTCGGGCCTCTCTCCGGGGACGCGATGTCGTCCCTGAACGAAATGATGACCATCCTCTACGACCAGTTTCTCGAAACTGTCGAAGCGGGGCGTGGCAGCCGATTGGACGCCGCCGCAGCCCGTGCAACCGAAGCCGGAATTTTCGTTGGTCAGAAGGCTATCGATGCCGGGGTCGCGGACCAGATCGGCACGTTCGACGAGGTTCTGGCCGAACTTCAAACCAATGCCCATTCGGGCGACAAAACGGAGAAAGTCACAATGGCTGACAAAACACCCGGCCCGGATGCTAAGGGCGACAAAACCTACACTCAGGCCGAACTTGACGCGGCCGTGACGACCGCTCGCGCCGAGGGCGCATCTGCGGCGGCCACCCGGATCAGCGCGATCCTTTCGAGCCCAGAGGCCGAAGGTCGCTCGGCAACGGCTCTTGAGATGGCGCTGAACCAAGATATGGCGTCGATGTCTGCCGAGTCCGTCGCGAAGGTTCTGGGCACTACCCCACTTTCCGACAAGGTTGCTCCTGAGGCTGGAACGCAGGTTCCGACGCCGGGGCAACGCGCCGAAGGCGACGACACCGAAATGGGTGCCGACGATCCGACGCCGCCCGCCAGTGCAGCCGCTGCCAACCACGGTTGGGGCGACATCACGGGCGAATACAACAAGTCGCTTTCCTAAGCCCGGGAACAGCGCAAACCAACGTAAATCGGTTCCGAAGGAGAAACCCCGATGACCACACTTACCGAAGGCCGCCACCCGGGCGAGGCAATCTTGTCCGAGGCCACAAAAAGCCGCTCGCGCGACAGCATCACGATCCCTGCGGGGACTGGCGTTGTTCCGGCGGGCACCGTTCTGGGCGAAGTTACGGCCAACCCCGGCGAATTTGTTCCCTCTCCGCTTGCTGACACTGCTGGTGTCGAGGGTGCGGAAACCGCGAAGGCGATGAACATTCACCAAGTCGATGCGACGGACGTGGCCGTAAAGGTCGCGGCGATCACGCGCGATGCGGAACTGAATGGCGCGTGTCTAGAGTTCGAGGATTCGGTGGAGACCAAAGCCCATAAGGCCGCCAAGGCTGACGAACTCGCGGCAGTGGGCATCATCGTCCGCTAACCATCGTCTGGCTCCGCCGGATACAACGACAAGCCCGCCCCGCGCGGGGAATTTGGAGAAAGCACAGATGCTGGACATCTTTAACAACAACGCCTTTGGCGTTACGTCTCTGACCGATGCGGTCAACGAGATGAAATATCAGCCGACCCGTATCAACGATATGGGTCTTTTCCGCGCCTCGCGGATCACCACGACCTCGATCTCGATTGAGCGTATCGGCAACACCCTGCAACTCGTGAAACCATCGCCGCGCGGCGGTCCGGGCGAGACCCGCGACAGACCCAAGCGCTCGATGAAATCGTTCAGTGTGCCGCACTTTCAGCGCGATTGGGCGGTCTACGCGGACGAGGTTCAAGGCGTGCGCGAGATGGGCAAGGAGAACGCGGTCCGCACCGTTCAGGGCGTTGTCGCGGATCGTATGGGCGAGCAGCTTGACGACTTCGCGCTGACCGAAGAACACGCTCGTCTGGGCGCAGTTAAGGGTGTTATCACCTATGCGGATGGCGACACTTTGAACCTGTTCTCGGAATTTGGCGTAGCCCAACACGCGGAGATCAACTTCGACCTGGCTAACAAGAAAGATGGAGATCTGCGCAAAGCGTGCGTCGATGTTATCCGTCTTGAACGCAAGTATCTCGGTGCAGTTGGTTTCCGTCACGTCCATGCGTTCTGCGGCGACGACTTTTTCGATGCCTTGCTGAAAAACCCCGAGGTCCGAGCGACCTACGAGGGATGGTCAGAGGCAAAAATCCTGCGCGAAAGCTATGTCGGTGCCAATCGCGGCGAGAATCCGATCTTTGAATTTGGCGGGATCGTATTCGAGAACTACGGCGAGATCGACGACGAGGGCGTCGGTGTGAAAACGGCCAAGTGCCACCTGTTCCCGATGGGTGTCCCGAACTTGTTCCGCACCTACTACGCTCCGGCGGATTACATCGAGACCGTCAATACGCGCGGCAAGCGTCTGTATTCCAAGCAGATGCGGATGCGCAACGACAAGGGTGTCGATGGTGAGATGCAGTCGAACGCGCTGCAACTTTGCACGCGCCCGAAAACCCTACTGAAAGCAAAAATGGCCGCCTAACGGCCATCCTCTTACGAGGGACAGGAGAACAGTCATGGCTTCACCTTTTGACGCTATCGACGCCGCCGGTCAGGCGGCTATCGCGCAACGGCTTGGTGAGGCCGTGGCCTTTATCGGAATGAAGGGCGGGGATTATTCCTCGGGCCCGGACCCCGAGCGGCCGCAGCAAGAAGCGACCGCAATAACTGCGATCAGCCCAAGAATGGGCAAGGTTGCGGACGGTATTCAGGGGCGATCCTCGACCGGATCGTCTCGCACGCACAACCACAGCGAAATCCTTTTGACGGAGGCCGATTTTGCCGCTCTCGAATGGGAGCCCAAGCGCGACGATGTGGTGCTAATTGATCCGGGGACACAAAAAGAGCGTCCGTTCACGATCTCGGCCGTTCTGCCCGGGGAGTTCGGTGACGTTCAGATCATCCTATCCGAAGGGAAGGCGACCCCATGAGCAGCCTTGTAGGAATGGCACTGCGAATGACCGCGCGTCGTCTTTTGGACGAGACCACTTTTGCGGGCGGCCGGGTCCACGACAGCGCAATCGCGCCCATCGACCATATGGTCGAGAAAGGGAACGACGAGCCATTTATCGTAATTTCTACGGAGGACGAGGAAGCGATCCAAATTCAAGGCCGAGACATCAATGGGGGCCACCGCAAGATTGATCTCGTGATCGAGGTGGCTATCGCGCACGCAGTATCTGCGCCGGTTCCCGCCCCCGAAGGTGAGGAAGGGGAGCCACCGGCCCCCGAAGTCGAGATCGTTATTCCGGCAACGGACGCGGGGATGGAGTTGTCTCTCTCCCTGATCGGCCGCCAGATCATGCGGGCATTGTTCGAGCAAAAAGACAGCCCTTGGGCGGTTCTGTTCAAGCGGTTCTGCATCAACGTCGAAAAGGTCAGCAACCGGCGCGGCGTCGGCAACAAAGTCGGTGCCCGCTTTGCGGCTCGTCAAATCATCATCTCGATTGAGTGCCTGCAAGAGCCTTTCTTTGGACACGAGCCCGAGGCGGGTGAGCCTTGGGGGGACTTCCTCGCGCAGATGCTCGACGACCCGGAACTCGCGGAGATCGAGCCGCTTGTCAGGGCCACGATCACCGGCAAGCCAGAGATTGAGGCATGGGATCGCGGCCGCTCCGACCAGGGGCTGACCAAAGAGGCCGCCGAGAACATTGGTATCAGGATGGCGGGCGACTTGGACGAAGGCCCTCCGCTCTTGCAAGACGGGACGCTGGATGATGTCGAATGAGTTCGTAAAGCTGGTTCATCGCGTTGCCGAGCTAGAGCGCCGCGCCAAGGGCAATTTTCGGCAAGGCACCGTGGCGGAGGTCGATCCCGCAGCCGGAACGGTCCGTTTGAAGCTGGGGGCTGGGGAGCAAGGCGATTTTTTGTCGGCCCCGATCCCCTACGCCCAAACGGCCGGGGCCGTGAAGTTTCACAACCCGCCGAGCGTCGGGCAACAGATGATGGCAATGTCTCCCAACGGAGATTTGCGCCAAGCGGTGGCAATGCCTCTCGGCTTTTCCGACGAGAATGCGAGCCCCAGCGGTGCCGGGGATCAGCACAAAATGACTTTTGGGTCTGTCACGGTCACGATGGCGGGCGACTCTCTCGTCATTCAAGTCGGAGCCAGCACGGTAACAATCGCGGCCGGTTCGGTCTCGATCAACAGCCCGAGGATTGATCTGAACTGATGCCCCCAGTCACGAGAAAAGGGGACGCTTGCACCGGCCACGGATGTTGGCCTCCGCGTCCCAGCACAGCCGGTTCCGGCGACGTATTTGTGAACGGCATCCCCGTTCATAGACAGGGAAATGCTTGGGGGGCCCATACGTGCCCTGCGATCCCAGAAACCCACGCAAGCGCCTTGGCCTCCGGCTCGGGCACGGTTTACGCGAACGGCAAACAAGTCGGTCGGGTGGGCGATCCCGTCGCCTGTGGGTCAAGTGTTGCCGCAGGCAGCGGCAACGTATTTGCGGGCGGATAGCTCGCCAGAAACAGGAGACCGCCGTCATGGCCAAACAAACACTTGAGGCCGCGTTGCTCGCGCGGCGTAGCGATCCACGGGCTCTGCGCGGGGCTATCACCATCGTGAAAGGCAAGCCCCGGATCGTTTTCGGCGTTGTCGGAGAGCATGGGCGCTTTTCGGTCGACGTGAAGGGCAACAAAATGACCCTTTGCGATGATCCTTGCGCCGAGGCCCCAGAGCTAGCCGAGGACGACGCGGCCGACGAGCAAGAGCCCGAAACCGGCTCCGAGGAAGCCGACGCCGCGTCAGACGAGGCCGGTGACGACCCTGAGGGCGGAGGCGAGCCAGAGGCGGCCGCAGAGGCCGAGGTCGAGGCCAGTGTCGACGCCGAGGCCCCAGAGGGCGAGGATCGCCCCCTGACCGCCGCAGAAAAGAAGGCCAAGCGGAAAGCCGCGCGGCAACAGAACCGCTAAGGGGAATGAGCCATGACAGGATCGGTTGGGATTGATGCCCTTAACGTCGATTTCGACCGATCCTCGGGCGAAACCCTCGTGGGCTGGCCTGCGGTTGCGCAGAATATCCGCGAGGGCCTTCTAACGGACTTCGGCACGCGCGTGATGCGTGAACATTTCGGGTCGCTTGTTCCTCGGGCGCTGGGTCGGAATGTGACGCCAGACACGATGCTTGCTCTGACCGCAAGCATTGCCGCTTTCCTCGACGTGTTCGAGCCACGCTTTCGCGTAACCAAAGCCAAGCCGACCAAGTTTGACCGGAGCGGTGTGGTTCAGATCGAAATTCAGGGCGAGTATCTACCCCGGGCCCTATTGGGTGACGAGACCGGCAACGGTCTGCAACAGGTCGTCGTGCAACTTGCGGGCGCTAAATTTGAGGTGGTCACATGAGTTCGATTGACCTTTCCCGGTATCCCGCCCCCGAGGTTCTTGAGGATCTGGGATATGAAGAAATCTTTGACGAGATCAAAGAGCATTTTCTGTCTCAGTTCCCGAAAAGCGAGGCGGAGGCAGCCGAGAAAGGCGTGCCGACCCGTGTAAAGGCCGCGCTCCTGATGGATGTCGAGGGCAATCTGGTCGTCAAAGCTCTGCAAGCCTACGCCTATCACGCGACCCAGATGCGGGCCCGTGTGAACGATGCTGCTAAGGCAACGATGCTGCCCTATGCAACTGGCACCGACCTCGACAATCTGGCGGCCTTCTACATGGTTGAACGCAAAGAGGGCGAGAGCGACACGGAACTCAGGGAGCGGTTGGTCCTTGCCGTCGACGGGTTCTCTACTGCCGGTCCGGTCGGGGCCTATAAGTTTCACGGCCTTTCGGCAGACGCGGATGTCAAAGACATCGGCGTTCAAAGTCCGACACCGGGCCAGGTTCTTATCACAGTGCTTTCGCGCTCGGGCAACGGGACCGCCACTCAGGCTTTGCTCGATATCGTTTATAGGGATTTAAACAATGAGGACGTGCGCCCCCTGACGGATCATGTCGTGGTTCAGGCGGCGACGGTCAATCACTATCAGATCGACGCGGACATCTGGTGTTACGGCAACGCGGACAGCACCATGGTCCGTGCGGACGCAGAGAAAGCTGCCCAAGCTTACGCTGACGCGATGCACCGCCTCGGCCATGACGTGACTATCTCGGGCCTTCACCGAGCGCTACAACAGTCCGGGGTTCAGCGCGTCGAGATCAATCAACCGTTGGCAAGTGTTGTGAATGACGCCCACGAAGCTTCGTTCTGCACCGCTGTCAAAGTCAGTTATGAGGGGATCGATGTTTGATGGCGATATCGTGTCGGTCCTGCCCCGGCACTCTACCGAATTTGAGCTGGCACTAGAGCAAGCCTCTATGTGGTTAGCTCGAAATGGCGGGCCGGTAAATACGTGGAATCCTGAGACGTGTCCTCCTGAATTTTTGCAAGTTCTTTCTTGGGGGCTGTCGGGGGACTTTTGGGACGCCAACTGGGCCGAGGATGACCAAAGGTCATATGTAAGGGCTACAATCGATGTTCACCGCAAAAAGGGAACGATTGGTGGAGTAAAGCTGGCCTTGAAATCTGCTGGCTACGGCGATGCCATAGTCTTAGAGCGCTACGGCTGGGATTTTCATGACGGTCAGCGGAGCCGGGATGGTTCTATTCGCCGTTACCCGCCGGATCATTGGGCTGAGTATCGCGTTATACTGGCCCGACCCATTACAATCGCTCAAGCCGATCAGGTTCGGGAAATTCTAGACGCGACCGCCCCCACTCGGTGTCGCCTCAAGGCGCTTGATTTTGCTCAAGCGGCATATCTTTACAACGCCCGCCTCACTCGCGACGGGACTAGCACGAGAGGAATTGTCTAATGGCAAATCTTCAAGAAAACGCTGTTTGGGAAACCGGCATCTATCAGCTTGAGCAAAATGATCCGGTCCTTGGTGGCCCTCCTGATCTTGCGCAAGAGCAGGGCTTTGACAATGTACCTCACCAACTGCTGGCCAACCGCACGGCATGGCTCAAGGTTCAGATAGAGAAACTAAAACAGACGCTCACCGATCTGACCAATGGTGCGCCCGATGCGTTGGACACGCTAAACGAGTTGGCGGCTGCGCTCGGCGATGATCCGAATTTTGCGGCCACGGTACTGCAGCAACTTGCAACCTCTGGCGCACCGGCGGGGGCGGTAATGCCCTTTGCTTTCACCACACCGCCCACGGGTTGGTTGAAATGTAATGGTGCGGCTTTGAACCGTTCATCTTATCAAGAACTATTCAGCAAGATAGGCACCGCCTTTGGTGCTGGAAATGGCTCAACAACGTTCAATATTCCGGACATGCGCGGCGAGTTTTTGCGCGGTTGGGACAATGGGCGAGGCGTAGATGCAGGGCGCGTCTTTGGTTCTCAGCAAGGTGATCAAATAAGATCTCATAGGCACAACCTCTATGGAGACGGGGATTTTGATTGGACTTCCAACAATCGCTCAGGCGTAAGTGGAAATGGGAGCAGAGTTCAGGGACACAGCGCTTACTTTGGTGGCAATGAAACGCGACCACGCAATGTGAGCCTATTGTTTTGCATTAAGTATTGAGGAAGAACGCCATGACTGTGCTCTATCACTTTCATTCGATCACCGGTGAACACCTCGCCACCACGGAGGCGGACCTTGACCCCATCGACAAGGTCCCAATGGTGCCGGCTCATGCCACCCTCATGAAACCACCCCCCAAGCAAGCGGGCAAGGTAGCCTGTTTCGACGGCAAAGTTTGGGCGCTCAAATTGGATCAACGTGGTCAATCCTATTGGACGCATGAGGGAGATCATGTGGAGATCACGGAGATCGGTATAAGTAAGCCAGAGGATGCCTTGGACGCTGCCCCGCCCACACCACGCAAGGATCAACTGACGGATGCGCTCGCCCAAATCGATGCCGAACACGCCCGCTTTCTGCGAGATCTAACAGGTGGTGCCACCGCCGAGGAGCGTGACACATGGAAAGTAAAAGAGGAAGCGGCCCGCGCCATGATCGCAGGTACGGCCACCCAAGGCCAAACCACCATGATCACCTTTGAGGCTGATGGCGATGGCACTGATCCTATGGTGCTGGCACAAACCATCCTCGCCAAGGCCGAAGCCTATCAAACCCTCATTGGCATGGCGGCGGGCCTCAAGGTAAAGGCTAAAGCGGCCATCATGGGAGCAACCAATGAGGCCGTGCTGCTCGATCAGGTAGAAACGCAGATCGAGGTTGTATTCACGCAGCTTGCCCAAGACATGCAGGCCGCCCTAGCTCAGCTACAGGGGTAAAATCATGCCCTGCCTCGCCTTTTACCGAGGGCAGCGCACAATCAGTCAGACTGGGACGCTTACCGCGCATATGTACCGGAACGCGCCAGCGCTTCCATTAAGTTCAGCGGCGATCAGCAGCACTGGTTCTATGGCGTCGGATAGCTGCGGTTTGCAATCACACTCCCATATTGGGGCTTTGGCTACAACGACACCGACCACACAGGTACCGCGACCGCGTATGTCGCGCCGACCGACTTCTAAGGAGGCCCTAACCATGCCGAGATGGTGCGCCCGAGGCGGCTCAAGGGGGTGGGTTACGACCCGCCCTCTTTCGTGGTCCTTGGGTAAAAAAGGCAGTCCCCACATCTTGGAAATCCCTGAGGGGCGCGAGTTTGAAAGCAGTGTTCCTTGGTATCTCCACTGGGCGATGTCCCCGGACGATCCTCGTTTCTTGCTCTCGGCGTGTATCCACGACCATTTGCTTGAAGCCGATTATCGACCGTTCTTTGCGGTAGCCGAATGGTATGACGCCGCACGGTTTTCCAAGGTCAATAAATGGAATGCTTTGTTCCGTTCATTTTTCATTTTGGTGGTGACTATCGCGAACCGAAAGTAGGCGAAAGGAGACACTGGCATGTATGAACACAAAGCAATCGTGACGAGCGTTTACGACGCCGACACAATCACCGCCAACATCGACTTAGGGTTCGGGATTTGGACCTTTAAGCAAAAGATCAGGCTATTCGGCATCGACGCCCCCGAATTGCATGGGGTCGAAAAGCCGGAGGGCACGATTTCACGGGACTAGCTCCGTGAAGGGATTTTGGGGAAAGAGATCGTCCTCAAAGCCCATCAACCCGGAACGGGCAAAGGCAAATATGGTCGTTGGCTTGGGGACGTTTTCGTTCTGGGCGAGACCGTCAGCCCCAACCAGCAGATGGTTGATTTGGGGCTCGAAGAGCCTGCGTCCTACTGAACTGAAACCGCCCGCTTGCGGGCACATTGTACGGAGTTTTGCAAATGGCACAACCCACCTTTGGCCTGACTATCAAGCAGGCCGACAACGAACCGCGCTCCGCAGTGGCGGCGGACCTTTCCACGATTGGTCTGGTCGTCACGGCCCCGGGCGCAGACGTGAACGTTTACCCCCTGAATACGCCGGTTATGATTAACTCGGCGGACGATACGGCAGTCGACGCCCTCGGCAATACCGGCACGATCAAGGATCAAATTGGCCTGATTAACGCCCAGCTTTCGGGTTTTGCAGCATCGGCCCGGATCATCATCGTCCGCGTCTCCGAGGGAGCCGACGACGACGCCACAATGGTCAACCTGATCGAAGGCATAGAGGCCCTTGAGGACGCAGAAAGCATCCTCGGCGTTGCCCCTCGCCTGATCGCGGTTCCGGGTTACACGCACCAACAGGACACGCCCGCAACGGCGAACCCGGTTGTGGCGGCCCTCCCCGGCACGCTTGAAAAGTTGGTCGGAATGGCGGTTATCACTGGCCCGCACGACAGCTTACAAGGCTACACCGACTGGCGTGAGACATTTTCGAGTGAGCGCCTGATCCCGGTCGAGACTTGGGTAAAGGTTGGCGTTGACGCGACCGTCACAGACAGCGCCTGCGCGGTTCTGGGTATGATTGTCGCGCGCGACAGCAACAACAACGGCGTTCCATCCAAGTCGGCGGCCAACCGTCCGATGCAGGGTATCGTCGATGTAAACCGTCCGATCCCGTTCTCTACGGTCGATGGCAACACCGAGGGGCAGCAAATCCTTGCGCTTAACGGCGGGATCATCGTTCGCGGCGAGGCCGGTTCGGTCACGTCTCTGGGCACCGGAGGCTTTACCTTTGTGGGCACCGATACGGCGGCCGAGGACGACCTCTGGCGTTTCTACAACGTCAAGCGGATGCGCGATTACATCCACCTGCTGTTCTTGCGCACGCTTCGCATCTACCTCGGCCGGTTCAATCTGAACCAGCAGACTATCGAGGCGGTTTTGCAAACGATGACTTTGGCGCTGCGCGACCTTGAAGCGGATGGCGACATCCTCGGGTTTAAGATCGGGTTCGAGGCGGCAAAGAACGGCATCGGCAATCTGCGGCAAGGCAATTTCTCGCTTTACTTCAAGGCCGAGGAACCGCCTGTCCTGCGCCGGTTGGACATCGAGTCCTACCGCTACGCACCTGCGCTTGACGCGATGCTGGAAAACCTTCTGGCGTCCGCAGCTTAATCGGCTTCACGGGCGGGCCCCTTAGGGTCGCCCCCTCATTCTCAAGGAGAGAACCTATGTCCACAATGTATGTGACAGAAGCCGTAAACCTGTTTTGCGGCAACGACGACTCCACAGCGTCGAAGCATCTGACGATTGCCGAACTCAAATTGCCAGACATGACCGAGATGTTCGCGGATCACTCCCCGGGCGGCGGCCGTGTCGGGATCGAGATCGGTGTCGGCATCGAAAAGCTGGGCGCTACGTTCAAGCTGAACGGGGACGACCCGCAACTCTTGACCCAGTTCGGCTTGGGCACGCGCGTATCCAATAACTACACGGGCTATGGCTCGATCTTGGACAAGCGCACCGGCCGTTCGATCCAACTCAAGACGGTGATGGAAGGCCGCCTCGGCAAGATTGCGCCTGATGCTTTCCAGCGCGGCGAGTTGAAAGGACACGAGTATGCGATCAACAGCATCATGCACTACGAACTGTTTTTCGATGGGAAAGAGAAATTCTATTTCGACTTTTTCACAAATGCGTGGCGCGTCGATGGTGTCGACCAAAACGCCGACCTGAACCGGAACATCGGCCTCGGCTAAAGCAAAGCCAGGTCTAAAATCAGAAGCCCCGGACGTTAATCGCCCGGGGCTTTTCCTTTGTCTCTGCCAACCTAGAAGGAGCCCCAGTTATGAAATGGGAAACCAAAACTCACACACTGCTTTGCCCGATTGATTTTGAAACCGGAGAGGGCGACGACGCCACCACGGTCAAGATCGAAAAGGTCAAGCTGTCCACGCCAAAGGGCAAAGAGATGCGTCGAATTACTCGTTTGGTAGCTAAAGCTGAAGTCGATCCTCTTGAGTATTCTGAAATGGATATGATGATTGATGCGATGCAGATCATGTCCGATGCCCCTGAGGGAGCCTTTGATGAAATGCATGCTTCCGACATTGTTTTGATGGCTAACCTTGCTGGCCCTTTTTTGGAGACAGTAATGGGCGGGGGCGCATTATCGGAGAAATTGCCCAGTGGTACTGCGACAACGAAAACCAGCTAAAAGCGGACCTTTGCCACTTCTTTGGCGTCCCGTGGGACGAGGTGCCCGAACTGGACATCTTAAAACTGCTCGAAATGAGCAAGCAGGCCGCGCGTCTTGCGGCAATCTACCGGGGGCGTTGAAATGGGCACTCTTACAAGTTCTCTGATCGTCCGGCTGGTTGACCAAGTAAGCCGTCCCGCTCGTAGCGTGGCGGCTTCCATTCGAGGAATCAATCACGCGGGCGAAAACGCTAACCGAGTTCCATTTGGAGAACGCCTAACTCAGGGCATAAACCGCAATAACGCAGCTATAAGAAATGCTCGTGGTGGTCTCGTTGATGCGGCTGCGGGCTTTTACGCTTTGAGAGCCTCAATAGCGGCTCCTGTTCAATCGGCTATGGCGTTTGAAAGCGTGATGGCAGATGTCAAAAAGGTTGTTAATGATTTTGCTGATGACGCAAGTGGTGGACCAGAAGCTTTTGCGTCTTTCCAAAAGGGACTAAAAGAGCTTTCCACCCAAGTCCCGCTTTCTGTTCGGGAATTGGGTGAAATAGCGGCCGCGGCTGGTGAGGCTGGATTTGCAAGTGATCAGCTTCTCAACATGACGGAAACGGCCGCTAAAATTGCGGTCGCTTTCGGGTCGTCAGCGGCAGAGACCGGCAAAATGCTCGCCGTTATGCAAAAGTCTTACGGAATGTCGTTTGACGAGGCTGTACTGCTCTCTGACGCGATGAACCATTTGTCCAACAACATGGCGTCTAACGCTCCTGATTTGATGAACTTCTGGACACGCATTGCCGCAGACGCAAAGCAGGCTGGGTTTTCGCAGGAGCAGGCCGTAGCAATGGGCTCTGCAATGATTGCGTCTGGGCATGGTGCAGATGTAGCAGCCACATCATTTCGGAATATGGCTAAAGCTCTTGGCCGAGGCGAAAGCGCAACAAAACGCCAGCGAAACGCCTACGCTAAGTTGGGCTTTGACGCCAAAACTATTTCGGAAGAAATGCAAACAGACGCTGTAGGAACCACGCGCAAAGTTCTTGCAGCTACAGCGGAACTGCCCGCAGCAATGAGGAAGTCCGTTTCTAGCGATCTATTTGGAGACGAAGCAAGAGCACTTGGCTCTATCGCAACAAATCTAGACTTTTTCGACAAGGCGATGGCTTCAATTGCGGATCAAACTGATTACGCAGGCTCTGCTTTCAAAGAGTTTGAGACCCGGGCTGCCACCTTCGGGAACGCCGCCCAAATCTTCAAGAACCGGATCGAAACCTTAAAGATCGCTATTGGTGCGGCTTTAATCCCCGTGATCAACGATTTGATTGAGCGGATTACACCGGTGATTGCCAAAATCACAGATTTTGCCAACGCACATCCCGAACTTGTGTCGAACATTATGGCCGCTGTCGCGGCCGTGGTAGCATTCAAGGTTGCAACTGCTGGCCTCACATTTGTCGGACTACTTGGTAAAGGCGGCGCTCTTTCAGCGCTGTCTGTAGGATTCAAGGGCATCGGTTTAGCGGCCCGCGGCGTGGGCGCACCATTTAAATTCGCCAAAGGTGCTTTGGCAAGTTTTGCGACAAAGATCATCGGCACAACCCAGATCGTGATGCTTAGAAACAGGATGATGGTTTCAGCCTTCAAATCTGGATCAATCGGCATTGGTGGCGCCTTGAAAAGAATGGCCGCGACATCGACCAGAGCTTTGCTGTCACTGCTAAATCCTATTGGAATGGTGAGGTTGGCGTTTACCGCTTTGAAGGTCGCGATGATTTCTACGGGAATCGGAGCGCTGGTAGTTGGTCTCGCAGTGGCGGGCACTTGGGTTTACAACAATTGGTCTGGCATAAAGGCCATGTTTACCGGGATCGGGTACGGGATAAAGCTGGCATTTAAGCCAGCAGCGCCTCTGATCGACAAGATTTCTAGTGCTTTTAGTACCTTGTCTGATTGGTTTTCCAGTTTAACCGGAACCATCGATATGACCGAAGAGCAATGGCTCGCTCTAGGTATAAGTATCGGAGAAAGCATAGGTAACGCGATCAATTCAATGACGGAGAAATTCAACTCTTTCGTCGATTGGATCACAGGTATTCCCAGAAGAATTATGGATGCAATAGGTTCGATTGACCTATCGTCTGTAATTAAGTGGCCGGAGCCGCCTGATTGGTGGAAAAGTCTGTTCGGGGGAGACGAGCCTGAACCAAATGTGGTGCCTGAACTTACTGCGATGCAGTACGACGGATTCGGTGATCTGTCGCGCGAGCATAAAGTCGCTGCGGGGTCTCTCGAAAATGCAGGCTACAGCGGAGGATTGCCGACGCCGGACCGTTTGGAGGGCCTGCTCTCAAATGCAGAAGCACTTCGGGAGAAAATTTCGGGTATTCAATCTGAACTATCCGCTATGGTTCAATCGCCTATGCAGGCCGATATAGCGGCCAGAATGGAAACACAGCTCAACGCACTTCAAGCAGAGTTGGATGCGACCGAGAGTGAGTTGGCTTTGGCAGAACAGGAGGCCGTCGATCTCACAACGGCGCTGGCAACCTTGTCTGAGACAGAGGCCACGCCCGAGATCAGCACCGAGTCTATCGACGAAGCTTTGCAAAAGGTTCGCCGCTTGGCGGCTGAACTGGGCGGCCTTCGGGGCGGGATCACCAACGTCGACGGCCCTGTCGGAATCGACGGTACCCGCGCAGGCGGGGGCGATGTCCGCGCGGGCGGGACTTATCTCGTGGGCGAGGAAGGCCCTGAACTGGTCACTTTCGGTCAGCGCGGGTTTGTCCATACTGCTCGCCAGACGATGCGGGCCATGCGGGGCGCTGTCTCGCGGTTCGGGTCTGGCAGTGAGGACGAATTATCAGGCGCGATCCCCGATCTTGGGGTTCTAGTTCAGCAGGGAGCGCAAGCCGTGGCGCCAACCGCGCAGAGCGCCTTTGCCGGGAAAGGATCGTCCTCTGAGGGAGTGACGCTCAAAATCGACGGGCCCCTAACTGGACCAATCACGATTGCGAGCAACCAAAACCCCCTCGATGTCGTCGAGGAAATCGGAGAGGCCCTTGAATTGAAACTGTCTCGCATGTTGCGGGGCCTTCATTCGGATGGGATGGCATAATGCTTTATCAGCTAGGCGTTCTTTCGATTAAGGTTCAGCCGTTCAACGTGAACAAGGTCCAATCCGATGCGTTCACGGACTACGTGGCAAAGCCCGTTCTCGGGGTGGAGCCGCCTATGGAGTATGTCGGCGAGGGAGCCCACACTTGGCGTCTCTCCGGCGATCTCTTTCCCAAGGTAATCGGGGGCCTTTCGGAATTGTCCTTGCTCCACGCAATGCGCGAAAGCGGGCGACCCCAGTTTCTCTTGCGAGGCGATGGCACCCCTCTTGGGTGGGTCGTCATCGAAAAGGTTGGGGCTCGCGAGGCGCATCTGGGCGGCGATGGGGTCGGCCAGAAAATCACCGTAGACATCGAATTGAGGCGGGCCGGTCGGCCGAACCGGCTGTCTCTGTTCTCGATCCTGCTGGGGATTTTCACATGACCGAAACTATCGAGAAAATCGAAGTCACGGGCGCGGGGCTTACCGCCTCGCGCCTGATTTGGAACCGCTTTCGAGCGGCGTCCCCGGAGACGCTTGGTCGCCTCTATGATTTGAACCCGAGGCTGGCGGGGTTCGGAACACATATTCCGGTCGGAACCGTTGTTTTGATGCCGATCCCCGACACCTCTGACGACAAGATCGTGGAGCAAATCACGCTTTGGAGTTGACCGATGAAAAATCAGGGTGTCTGCGTTGTTTTCGTCGAAGGTATCAGCATTATGCTGGCCCTTCGTTCAGTTTTACAATCTGTATCTGTATCCGATAGAGCGGGAACGACATCGGACAGCGCCATCATCATTTTAGACGACGCAGGCGGGCGCATTGTTTTCCCTCGGCACAACGCAAAAATAACTATTTATATGGGATTTCGAGCGACTGGAGTTTCCCTCGTGTTCTCGGGAACCGTTGACGAGGTTAAGAGCAGCGGTGGCCGAGGTGGAACGAACATCGAAATCTCGGCAAAAGGGCTGGACACTAGCGGCAAAATCAAAGAGCCGCAGCAACGCCATTTCGACGATATGACGGTCGAGGACATACTCAAGGCTGCCGGAGAAAGCGCAGGGATCACCGACATTCGGGTCGATGCCGATCTAGCCTCAATCGTTCGAGACTACGAACACATGGACGACGAAAGTTTCGTCGCCTTCGGCGAGCGTCTTGCCAAGGAAATCGGCGGAACTTTCAAGGTCCGCAACAACGCGGCCGTTATGGCCAAAAAGAACAGCGGGCGCACGCCTAGCGGCGTGCCGCTCCCCCCTGTTTTCGCCGTTCGTGGCGAGAACCTGCATACTTGGGATGTCGCGCCCTACATCGGCCGCGGCCGCTACAAGCAGATCAGGGTCCGGTTCTATGACCGAAAGGCCGCCAAGCACGACGAAATTGTTGTTGACACTGGCCTTGAGGGAAGCACAGCGATTGACGTGGGCCGTTTTGAGGCTCGCGATAAGAAAACGGCCGAAGAGAAAGCAAACAGCCTCAAGGCGGAAAGTGAACGCGGGTCTGGGGTTGGGTCACTTTCTATCGAGGGCAACGTCGGTGCTCAGCCCGAGGCCACCTGCCTAATCGCAGGCGCACGCCTCGGCATTGATGGCGCCTATGTTATCGACGGAGTGGATCACTCGTATTCCCGCGGCTCAGGCTTCGTTACAAAACTGGCTTTGGCCTATCCCGCTTAGGAGGAAGAAAATGGCAAGAAATGAAACAGTTATCTTGGTTCCCAATCAATGGACCGAGATTACAAATTCGGATGTGACAAAGATCACCTTCGTAAACCAGAGTAATTTCAAAATTTTGGTCACTGCAACGGATGGACCAATTCCGAACAAAAATTCGGGGATGATTTTTGCGTCAAACGAAGGTGTTGCTTCGGTCGAGTTAGCTATTCTTTTCCCAGGCGCTAACAATCCCAAAAGGGTGTGGTGTTTGGGCGAAAGCACACAAGAGGTCTTTGTTTCTCATGCCTAACTTCAAAATGACTGGTCCTACGTATTCTTCGGAAAACCAAAATGGTGAAAGTGCCAAGCCAAGCGTTTCCGTGATCAACAATTCACCGCGCATCACCATCAATGCCAATGATCCTGTTGTGATCTTGACTGCCGATATTGAATTGCAAGAGGCATCCAAGCTTCTTATCTCGGGCGTGATCAATGGCACATTTTACTATGTGTGCGGGATCGCGGCCTATGTCGATGGCACGCCCATTAACTTGGGCACTGGTGCCAACAAATGTCATGCTGATTGTTTTCAAGTGATGTACGGAAATGGCAACAATGGGTGGATGTCACCCTGTGCTTATGAAACCGTTTCCCCTGTCCTTGATACTGGCAACCACAAGGTTGAGATCGGTGTGATCGGGCAATGGGCGGGCACCAAAAGCACCATGTATATCAACAACCCTAGCAACTATAACATGGCAAGCAGCTCAAGTCTTATCGTGAGGGCACTCTAATGGATCAAATTGAACGTGATATGCTTTTGTCAGAGGGCAAAATCGTTGGGGATTTCTGGTTTAACGAAAAGACATTCCATAGCTTCATGACTTTGGTGACATTCGCTCAGGTTAATCAGGTTCCTCATGTGAATTGGCCAAACAAGATGCGCCAATGGGTGCAAATCCCTACACCACAAGCGGTGCAAATGTGCGTGCAAATCGTCGCTGAATTGCAATCAATTTACCAAGCCGCTCAAAAGGAAATTTAATAATGATCAGCAGAGTTGTTGATGCCGGGGTGCAGGCAGTGTCTTGGCAGGCCCCGGTTTTGTTTGTTCAGGCGGCAACGACCGCCGTAGCCGCCGCAGCGCCCGATGTTCCGGGCGTGGCAATGCTGGCCGAGGTCCGCGACGAGCTTGCTATCCTTGCCTTCAGCGGTGTGGCCGGGGCCTTCACTAAGGCCGTGATGTTCCCGCAGTCAGGATGGCGCAAGCGGGCCATGTATGGGCTGTCGAGCGCAATCTCCGCCGTGTTCCTTGGCGGGGTGGTCGGTGCAATCGCTGTCAAGCTGGGCGCACCTGAGGTCTACGCCTTCCTCGCAGCCGGTTTTCTGACCGGGTTCGCAGGCAAGGAAGGCATCGCTGCAATGCAGGAGAAAGTCATGGGGAAGTCGCAATGATTGGCAATCTGATCGTCGGAACAGCACTGATTTGCATCGTGCTTTGCTCGTGGCATCTGGCTCAGCAGAATGTCCTTGGCAAAGAACCGTTCGCCAAGCTGATCGGCCTCACTTATGGCGTAATGTCGATGGGCGCTGTGGCATGGCTGTTTGCCCCCATGCTGCCCTTTGAGGACATTGGTGTTCCTCTGTTTGCCGGAGGGTTGGCCGTAAACTTGCTGTTCATCTCACTCCGCCTGCACCGGCTTTACGAACACTCTTAACCCAAAATTCATCTGCCTATCCCGCCCGCCTCTGAGCGGGCTTTTTGCTTTGGAGGAACGGCCATGAGAAAACGTGACGTTCAAATGCTGCTCGCTCAGGCGGGCCTATACAACGGCGGCATCGAAGGAATCGACGGCCCTCAAACCCCCAGGGCGGTTGACACCGCGCTGGGTGGGGTCGGTGCCCGATGGTCCAAGAAACGCCGCCTGATTGGTGCTGCGCAGAAAATCTTGAACGACCTCGGGTTCGAGGCCGGAACGGTTGACGGCTATGCCGGTCACAACACCAAGGAAGCGCTCGCCGGGTGGCACTATGAGAGAGTTCATGGTCGCCGCGAGGAAGTGGACCGCACCGCGTCCAGCCATTACCTCGGCAAATCCTCCCCGCTACCTTTCCAACGTGACGTGGAAACCTTCTATGGCCGTCCCGGGGATCAGATCAAATACCGACTGGCACGTGTCGAATTGCCGTTCAAGCTGCGGATCGACTACAACCTGCGCCAGTCTGTGAGCCGCTTGACAGTTCACGAGAAATGCGCTCAGCCCCTCGAAAACGCGCTGATCGCCGTCCACAAGCACTACGGCATGGAGCGGATGCGTTCGCTGGGCATCGACCGCTACGCCGGCGGATACAACCATCGCCGGATGCGTGGCGGATCGAAATGGTCGATGCACGCCTATGGCTGCGCCGTTGACTTCTACGCGGCCCCGAATGGCTTGCGGATGAAATGTCCCGAGGCGTTGTTCTGCGGTCCTGAATATCGTGACTTCCTCGACATCATGGAAGATCACGGATGGCTACCCGCGATCCGCCTGTGGGGCAAGGACGCGATGCACTTCCAAATGGCGAGGCTGTGACCATGCTCCGACTGCTCAGAAAATGGGTGCTCGGCGGCAACTCCGACAAACGCGAGGGCGCTTGGTTCATCTTCATTGTGGTGAACGTGATCTTGTTCTTCGCCGTTTGGAAGGAAAGCACCGGGGTAGATATGCCCCAGACATGGGCGTTCCTGATTATCGCTTGGCCTGCAACGGTCACCGCTGTGATCGGCGTCCATGTTCAACATTTCCACGCACAGGCACAGGCCGGCCGCGCCCGAGCCGAGATGGAAGGTGATTACGATGATCTCATTGGCGGGTAGCATATTCACCAAGTTTCTCTTTCGGAACCGAACCACGAGCGTCATCAGCGCATTCATTATTGCCGCTTTGGCGCTGTTCACCTGGCATCAGATCGACAAGCGCAGCGCCGTTCGCCAAGCGGTGATCGAGTATGTTGCTGATACCGAGATCAAGGTGCTGCAAGACCAGATCAAAGAAGCCAACCGCCGTGCGGCCATTGCCTCCGAGGCGCAAGCGCGTCTCGAAGAGCGCCTTCAAGTCGCAGAAGGCGAGGCACGCCGCATTGCCCGAGAAATCGAACAGTATGAGGCCGAAAATGAGATCAATCCTGATAGTGTTGTCGATAGCGGCCTTTTGCTCCGGCTGCGCGGGAATTGACCAGCGGCTTGAACAAGCTGCCGAAACCCAAGGCCAGCTTGAAGCCACCCGCACGCTTCCCGATCTGCCCGCTCAATGTCGGCGCCTGATCCGCAGCGGCGTGCAGACCGGAGACCGCTTGGACACGGCCTTGCTCAAAACCGATGCGGCACTCGCCCGACAACATGAACTCACGCGGCTCTGTGCCGCTTGGTATGACGAACTGCGCGAAGGTTTCGCCAACGACGAGACGCCTCCGGGCCCGTCCTAGAACAGCGTGGATCGCGGCTGGTGTGGCTGCTTGATCCCGCTGCTAGGGGCGTGGTCCGCGCAGGCAGAGGCGCGTTGACAGACACCCCCTAGATGCCCCCTCAGCCCGTTTGGGTTGAGGGGGCTTTTTTCGTTTGGGGGTGATGGTGAATAACTCAGCGGGTTTTGTCTTGTGCTGAGCGTTGTCCAGCTTGGAAGGCTTGCTCTAGCGCCCGAGAAACCTCGCCTGCGGTATTGGACGAAAACCCATATTTTGAACGCTCGTTACGGCCAGAGATCAGGATTCGCGCGAACTCTTTGAAAATCTGGTTTCGAGCTTCACGGTCTGCCCGCTCTAAGGGGGCCGAGGTAGTCAACAACGAGCACTCTTTCAAAGAAACCGTCCGCAGTCGCTGATAAAGCGGGTGATCCTGCATCCTGCCCATCATCGCTCCTCCTACCAGCTACCGGCGATCTCTTTGCGAGCGGCACTTGCCAAAAAGGCCGAGCGGTTCATCCCACGCGATTTGGCCGCATCGTCAATGGCCTCCAACAACCCCGGGTCAATCGAGATGTTGACACGTTTGGGTGACCCCATATCCGAGATCAAAGGCACATAAGCCAAAGTTGCGCCGTCCCGCCATTCAGCAAGGTCAGGGTCGGTCTCGATCTGCTGGGTGTCTCGTGGCTCTGGAATAGTCTCACCATCTTCCGACATTCCCTCAACATGGAAGGCCAGCGCCTCACGGGCCAGACGCAGCGCGTCGTCAATCGTATCCCCTTGGGTTACGCAACCGGGGAAGTCCGGGAAGCTGACGCCAAAGCCCGGAGTGTCATCAGTGTGGACAAACGCAACGTAGTGCATGATGGCCTCCTTATCGCCAGCCCGCTTGTCGGTAGATCGACATAACGGTGCCTTTCTTGATGTCCTTGTTCGGGTCGGGACAGTTACACGCCCCGGCTTGGTTGGGTGTTTGAACTGGAAATGATCGCCCTTCGTAGCGACGTGCTGCCAGCCGTCTTTCTCAAGCATCTTGATCAATTTGCGGCTGTTGCGTTCCATATCATCTCCGTTTCTTGTGTTTCAATATACACACGAAACAGATTTGAGGCAAGAGATTTTGCGTATGCTGATACACACAAATTTGCACGAAACGTCCCGATCTAAGACGGTTTTGACCGTTTACAGTTTTCTGCTAAGTCATTGATATGTGGCAGTGAACAAATGCGGTACGTTTACAGGGAAATTCAATGCAATCAGGAGGCTAAGGCCGATTGCAAATCCGTGTACACCGGTTCGATTCCGGTACTCGCCTCCATTCCTTGAACAACACACCCCGCCTTGCTATTGCTTCGTTTTATTTTTTCAGTAATTTACATGTCCATTATTTAACTAGAGGGATGTCACAAAAATGAACAACATCAAGGAAGAGGCTTCAAACACAAGCTATAGTTCATTCGCAAAGTTATTGCATTGGGGTTTTGTTGTTTTATTCGTCTATGGGATCATCAAACAGGTCGACTCTATCACTCAATTAGAAGACAACGCTTTGTTGAGATTTGAAGTTTTATTTGCGCTCGCGTTTTTGCTACTGCTGGCAGTACGGTTCATCTATGTTAAAAAAACACAGCGGTCGTCCCTGCCCGAAGAAACACCCAAAATGCAAAAATTAGCCGCAAAATTGGTGCATTACGGCATGTATGCCTGCCTGGCAGGGATAGCAGGTTCAGGTTTGCTGATCGGCTTCTTATATGGGCAAGGGTTTGAAAGCGGGCTTTTGATTGATAGTGTGATTGGACTGCACGAGCTTTCTGTCTCTTTAATCTATTGGCTCATTGGGGTGCATATCGTTGCTGCTGTCTATCACCGTTTCTTGAAGGACGGTGTTTGGAGTTCGATGGTTCCAGTGTTCAAAGAGCAGAACAAAGAAAGCTAAGCTGAGCCGGCCCGTTAAACGCCTTCTTACATGGATCAATTGCTCTTAAAGTTTTTGACGTGTGTCGCTAAAAGCATTTTTTTTGATAACCAGCCATTGGCCCATGTCATCAAGAAAACAATGCGTGCGACGACTATTCTAGTTGACCCGAGGTGTGATATTTTGCCTAGTTGGTAAAATTTTGCGGCTCAGGAGTGCTAAGCGTGGCCAATAGCAACTATTCAATTCTGTTTGAACCCATGAAAATTGGACCCGTGACTGCGCGCAACCGCTTTTTCCAAGTGCCGCATTGCAACGGGATGGGGCATCTAAGACCGCAAGCTGATGCAGCCACCCGCGCGATTAAGGCCGA
>CABZJG010000002.1 GCA_902525995.1 Paracoccaceae bacterium
CATGGATTGATGGCGTTTTTGATGCGCAAAGCGTCGAAACCCTTCTCGGCGATATTCACTGAGCGGCTAAGCCAAACCAAAGACCCCAATCCAACTTGGCACGAAATTTGCAACCAAAGCTGTATAGCCGTTATCCCCAGTAGCGCTATCTTTTCCAGTTGCCCGGCGTTTCGGCGCCGGGTAGCTGCCAAAGACGAAGATTCCCCGCAACCGGGATTATGGCTGTTCATTTTTTCTTCCCTGTTGACCTGGGCGCGGCATAGGCTGCGTCCTCTTTTTTTGGACAGCTCGGCCACATCCTGAGATCACAATACGCCCCAAACTCTGCGCTTTTACCCACCATATTTTCCTCACAGCTCTCCCTCTTTCTCTTTTCGCTTTTGCTTTTGATCGAGACCGATGAGAGATCCGACAAGGTTTAGTCTTCCGGCTTTGTGCTGCCGCGTCATGGCACGCAGCATTCCCCCCGGATTTTGTACAGGATTTGAGTTTCGCGTCATGTTTGCATCGATGATCAGCAGGCAAATGGCAGTTGTCAGATCTCCCATGGTCTCCACAGCCTCCTGATAGGCTGAACTGTGCACACCGAGGCGATGCAGCTGGTCAATGGAGCCTAGAACGAAGTCCTGTTCGGTAATTTGCGCCTTTGATCCTTGGTAGAACCTGACAGCTTGTTCGAAATCGCTAGAGCCAAAGGATATCATACGTTCGGGATCAACGATTTCTGTTAGATCTTTCTTGCGCTCCACCTCGGCTTCGCCATACTTATTTTCTAAGCAATTCGTGGACCCTTTAGGGTCCGCGTCAGTAAAATCATTTTCTGATGATTTATCATCAGGCCGCAAAGGGATGTTTTCATTACAGACAGAGATTATATCTTCTTTTTTATCTTGTAATGGTAGGAAGTCTATTTCCGCTCCGCCGGAAGAATCAAAACGTAATTCATCGATTTGTTGCAAACCTATCAACAGGTTTTGCACAGCCTCAAAATGCTCCTCTACACTCTCCAGCGTCGGGAAGGCGTCATTCCTACGAGGAAGATCCACAAACACATCTCTGGCAGCGCTCACATCCGCATCATCCGGCATTAAGGTCAGAAGTTTCATTAGCAGCGTTTTGATGTTCCGCTTCACCGCAGAGCATTTGTATAGCGTCACGCGCCGCGCTTCTTCATGCTCCTGCAGCTGCTCGCGTAGGCGCAGAAGAGCCGGCACCTTCTCGATGAGCGGCGTAAAGCACATCCCCTGGCGGAAGTGATCACTGACGGATTTGCGCGCCCCATTGGCGCACACGCGCTTTTCTATGAGACCAAGCTGCTCAAGCTTATATTCATCAAAGCGCACTGCACGCGCGGTCTTGCCCAAGGTATGTGCCAGATCCTGCTGCATCTTCGAGCAGATCGGCTCCACATGCGGATTGCCCCAGTCAGACGGACGTGTCGCACGGATCATCGTCAGCAAACTGTTTAAAAGCGAGGCGCTCAGGCCCAGCCTTGATCGTAAATCGGTTAAGAGCCCCTCAAGGGCGCCGCGGGTCATGCCATCGGGCAACACCGCATAGATGAGTTCATCGCTGTGAACCTGATTTTGTAAGGTCATTTTCTGCTCGCCTTTTTTTATGGTTAAGGCAGGGCACCATCAGGCTACAAAAAATTATGCGCACAAATGCGTTTTTTAGTTGCGTTCTGAGGCAGAGGCTGATAAAAACAGAGTTAACGAATTATCGAACTCATAAGGATTGCCGTCCTTTGTTCTTAAAAGCCCCCCGTTAGGTTTACCCTGCGGGGTTTTGCTTTTCTGGGGGTTAGGTCTCCTTTTCTGGTTGGTGGTTAGAATCGGGGCGGAATCGGCTCCGCAGCCTCATCATACTATATGCTGTGGTCTTCGCATAGGCTATGACTGCATTTTGCGACACTGCCTAAATCTTGTTTTTAACGCCAAAGCGCAACGATCTGGCGCTGAATTCAGGTGGAGTTTTTCCTTTTCCAACTCGCTCTCTGATTGATCACATAGCAGGAACAAAAGATTTTGGCTATTATTTTTCATGTTTTTCTAAACTTTTTTCTCAAAATTTCTGTTTATAAACCAAAAAAATGGATTCAAAACAAAGGCTTAGAGTGTAAACTGAATCCCAAATAAGGGGTTTACTTTGACATCTGAATTACCAGAAAGCGCTAAAAGTATTGGCGATATCATGAAGAAAATGCGTAAAGAGCGCAAGATTCCGATGCGTGAACTAGCAGAAATAACAGGTATGTCCCATGGTCATTTGACAATGATCGAAAACGGCAAATCAAGCTGCACTTTAAGAAGTTTAGAAAAAATCGCGGCTGCACTTGGGACAAGCGCAGCGGCCTTACTCTCAGCTGCGTCAAGGGCTGAGGCACCAGACACCGAATATCTCAAACAAATAGTAGCGTCGAACCTACGCCAGGCGCGCGAAGGCAGATGTCTATCACGCCGACAGCTTGCAGAACCTATTGGTTTTATTCCACAATATATAGGAACAACCGAACTCGCCAAGCGATTACCGAATGTTAGAAACATTGTAAGGCTCGCGCAAGGTTTGCAAATTCAACCCTCTGAACTACTCAAGGAAACCTTCGATCCAAACTGCCTAGAGGCTCCGCGTGTTTATGAGCATATCACCCTAGAAATCTTAGCGGCTCGCCTAAAACAAGGACGTCACGAACAGTGCCTGACGAGAAAAGAAGTAGGCGTGGGAACAAGTATTTCTGACACTATACTTTATTTATTGGAAAGCGGAAAAAGTTGGTCAACCGTTCCAAAGCTAATGTCTATTTGCAATTACTATGGCTGTCCTGCCTCTAAATTTCTTGATCTATAAATTTTTATTGACTTTATTTGGAATCGTTTTAATGTGTTACTATGTGCTACCCTTTCATCATACCCCTCCCCAAAGCTTCGACCTCTAAAAACCGGGCCTATATTTTGATGAAGCCGCCAAAAAAGAGATTGCGAGAGCGCTACAGCGCTCTGCGATCCGGGCGTCTTGAGCGCACATATCAAGATTGCTCGGTGGGGAGGCTATGCAACAGCCTGGCCTCCCCTGAAACAGCTAATAAGTCTTTCAATCAAAAAAGGACCCCAGCAATGAATCGTACAGAAAAGCAGGCAATCCTGATCATGTAGGTCCTCATCGCGGCCGCCTCAGCTGTCTTGACTTTAACTTTAGGAGTTTAATTTAACATAATTGTAGGGATGCAATGATAGGAATTAAGGAACCAATTTGGCGGCTTGGTCCCGCAAAATACATGGCTGTGTACTTGGTTTTGCTTACTACCCCGACCCTTGCCCAAGAAATCCGCTGTCCCGATTGGGAATATCTTGTCGCAAAATACGAAGGCCGCGCGGCACTTCGCTCGGTTGCACCCTCTGCTAACTTTGACGAGCTGATCGGCAGACCTGCCGCGCAACCGGCCTCTGCTACAGTGCCAAAGACGCCCTTGGCAGCCACCAAGCAACCCCTGAGCACCCAAGCCACCCAATGCACATATAGCGTAAAGAAGGGAGATACGCTCTCCTCTATTGCGCTCAAAAACCTTGGCAGTCAAAATCGCTGGCGGCAGATATTAAGTCTCAACACATCAACACTTCCGAATGAAAACTCTCTGCGTGTTGGCCAGAGCATCAGGCTTCCGTGCGAGGGTCAACCTCTAAGCGCCACTGCCGCGCCCAAAGCTGCGCCAATCCCAGTGTGGACCGCCAAAAAGGGCGAACGTCTGACGGATATTTTAAAGCGCTGGTCTGCCCGTGCCGGCTACCAGCTCATCATAGAAACCAAAGATGACTGGATTATTGCAAGCCCTGTGTCCATCGAAGGTGCGTTTCGCCCGGCAGTTAAAGAGCTGATCAAGGGGTTGGCCACATCAGGCTCTAATCCGCCTGTAAGGATATTTTCAAACAACACTTTGAAGTTAGGTAATTCATGAATAGATTGGCCTACATTTTTCCCCTTGGTTTCAGCGTGGTTTTGTGCGGCTGCGCGGCCACAAATGTTGCGGAGCGCGAAATCACCGCAGGTAAAAAACTCACAGCTGCTGCGCGCGCAGAGATGGCCGCCATTCAGCGCGGCGAAGTCATTGAGGTGAACAAGCCATATTACGGCCATCAGGTGAAGGTGGAGCGCGGCTCGCAGCGCGGCAAGCCTTTGCCAAAAAGCGTTGAGGGGGCCAACAGCACCAGCTTCAATTTCACGGGCGATATTCACAAGTTTGCTGCAAACGTAAAAGACCAAACTGGTATACCTGTGTCCATTGCCGCACGCTTCACCGACCTTGATGGCAACGTCATTTCCATGCCCATTTCCACATTGCTTTCGTTGAACTCAAAAGGCGCTCTGTCGAAGGCATTGGACATTGTGGGATCGAGAACCGATACGGATTGGTCCTTTGATGGATCTACAATTGTGTTCACCCGCATGACGAATAGATCCTACGCACTTTCGATCCCCACGGGCAAAGTATCGTTTTCAAAAGCCTCATCCGGGCTAAGCGGCAGTGGGTCATCGCCCATATCGATCACCCGCTCTGGAGAGCTTGATGCATGGAGTTCATTGACAACGCGGCTTGCCAATGTGGTCACGCCGCCCTCTCAAGCAATGCTGGACCAACAATCTGCCACATTAACAGTCTTTGGCCCGCCTTCCGTTCACGCCAAGGTAAAGGCGACCATCGATGAGATGAACGCGCTTTATGCGCAAAAAATAGGGATTGAGGTGGCTGCATTTTTTGTGGAAACATCCAAAGTCGATGATTTTGCAGCTTCTATCTCTGCACTTTCAGGCACAAATTCTTTCACCGGCCTAGCGCAAGCGATCTCGGGAAATGGTGTGGCAACCATCGCAGGCGGCGGCAACAGTTTCAATTTCCGCGCAATATCACGCGATGCGTCTGTTTTTGATTTTGTCCAAGGCTCAAGCACATCGCAAAGCGGCGTATGGGCCCCTATTAAAATAGAAACCACCACCAATTATGTGGCAAACGCGGTGACGACAACGCAGGACGGTGTGAGCAGCACCAGTTTGCAAACCGCCTCTGTCGGAGAAGGGCTTTCCATTCATGCGCTTCCGCGCATTCTGGATGGCAACAAAATCCAACTGCATCTGACAGTGGTGCAACGCACTCTCACTGATCTGGATGAATTCACCACAAGCACCTCCAGTGTTCAACTGCCCAAAATAGATGCCCGAGAAATTCAATCAGATGTCATTCTGGCCTCAGGCGAAACATTACTGCTCGCAGGTTACGAGCAGGACAAATATAAAAAATCCTCCTCTGGACCCGGATCACCACTGGCATGGATTGCCGGGGGTAGCAAAGACGCCGAAGCTAAGAACATCCGTATGATTTTAATGGTCCGCCCCTCCATCCTTGCCACAAGTGGAAGGCCATAAGATGCAGCGCGCGTATATATTCAAAGCAGAGTTTGCAAGCGGTGCCATAAAAGCCGTTGTGGGGGGGCTTTGGTCCAGCCGCAAGAGTTTTAAAAACAGCCCTATAAGCAGCTCACGACAAAAGAAGTGGGTTTTTGGCGCGCATGTGTTCAAAGCGCATGGAAAGTTTTCCAAGGGCGCAGTGCCTCTTTTCGGCATCGTCAAAAACAATCTGCCCAAGGAACTGCACGGGTCTGATGGGATTGTAACATTAAAGTGCGACCATTTGCTGGCATCGCATGCGTTTGTCAAAGGCCAGCCGGTGCGCGGATTAGAAACACTCCACACCAGCCTTGAGGACTACATAGACTGGCTAAGCGCGCAGCTGATTGGACCTGTGTATTGCCCTGCTGACGTTGCCCCAGAGGTGGACGGCTTAGACGGTAAATCCGCTGTGATATGGGATATACATTCGTGCGATGTCGGCTCAAAGCTGCCCCCCAAACAGCGATCCTATTTTGTGAGCACCAAAGAAGCACTTGCTGGCATGACGGCTCTCGCCGCCGGTCTTCTGGCCTGGCCGTTTATGGGCGCGGCTCTGGCGTTGGTTTTTGCAGAAAAAATACCCCCGCCGCTGCCGCTTGAGTTTACCCAACGCGACACCGGTGCCTTTTTGCAAAACTGCTATGAAGAGGTCAGCAAGGCAGGCCCGCGCACCTACGGCTTTGAGGTTGTCGAGCGCGGCTGCATTGATGATGGCGCGGCACTCTTTCCCGAACTCGGGCAAGATAAATGGCTCGCAGTCCAGATTTCAAAGCCAACAGGAAAGGTGCATGCGCATCTGGGCGCGCAGCTGTCGCGGCAGGCTTTTGAGAATTGGCCTCACCAAAAATCTATCAGCGACGAAAAAATCACAAGCGGCGTGATCTTTGACAGCACATATCTGCCTTCAACCGAATTGCCGCCGGCCAGCGCCATTGAGGCGGATATCCAGAACGCCCTTTTTGCCATTACTAAAAGCGTAAGTGGGGATCTTAGAAAGGGCGGGCGCAACTTTGTGCTGGAGACATCGCTCGAAGATGCAGTGCGCCGCTTGAGCGAAATCCCAAATATTCAAGTCAGCAGCCTTATTGAGAAGAAAACCGGCTCCAGCACATCTGTTGCTGTCACATTAAAGCTCAATGCGCCCATTGCACAATTTGCAAGCGCAAAGATTGGAGAAGCCTCCAAATGATAAAAGGATATTTAAAAGCAACAACCGCTTTGGCCATATGCACGGCTTTGAGCGCGCATCCGGCCCATGCACAGCAAACGCAATTTGAGCGTGATCTTGGAGTGGCCCGCCAGGTGATCAACTCGTTGCTAAGCTTTCACCGCACGAATGAGGCCACGCTCTATAGGCAAAAGCTGCGGCGTGATGCCCTGATGGACTTCGAAGAGCCCTATGAAGCCCCGTTTACCGAATTTGAAGACGAGTTGATCCTGTATCAAGGAAAGCGGGCAGACCGGATACAAGCGCTGAACGCATCCACACGGCGTACCAGAATTGATCTGGATTTTCGCGCTTGGATTTGCATTGAAGAGGGCGATGCAGGCGTCCATCCCGAAATTACAAAGCCTTTGCCCTATGGCGGAACGAGATATACACTTGTTGGATTTTTTGCAGATGAAACCACCGGCGTTTCCACTGAAGAACTCTACGACTTTGCGCGCAGCGGTCAGGCCAAAATCACCGGAGCTATGCCGTATCATCGCTTGGTCAAATTCAACTGGGGGAGCGGGCAGTATCATGATGCCAAAACCGATACATGGCATACGCTTTCAGAGTGTTTGAACGACATTGCTCCGCTTTTTGCCAAAGACAGTGTCGGCTTTATCTCCACGGGGCGCCGGGTGTCAGAGTTCAACAAATTGCAGTTTACCGAAAGCTATGTGGAAGAAGCGCCCGTTGCCTGTCCGCCAGCTGAATTTCCAAACAGAACAATCGGGCAGCAAATCCGGCGCTATAAAACCTTTACGCTCTCGGATGTAAGCCCAGGCGATCCAATGCTGGATCATCGCGGAAAAAACGTCGCGCAGTCTTTAGGCGAGTTGGAAACCAAGGCATCGACCTATTATCAGGGCTGCCGCGCGCCCCAATATTTAACATATGGGACGTTTCGGGAGACCTGCCCACGCACCATTAAGGGCAGGCTCTATCCCGATAAAGGGATCCGTGTTTGGGATGTGCATCTTTTGGAAGAGGTTCCAGCGCGGGGCTATTACCTTGAGGGTGAGAACAAAATTTTAAAACCGGTTGATGGCACCTGGAGCCTGCGCCTGCAGCTGTGTGACGATGATGCGCCGCAAACCGGGCCAGCCTTCACGACAGCCAAACACTCTGCTTACACATCAGGATCGCAGGCCTGTTCAGCAGTGTACGGCAACAGTTATCCGGACGGCACACAAAGCCTGCGGCGCTCCAAACAAACAACAACCGTGACCTATACAAACGCGGATCCTCCCTCAAGCCGCGAGGTAATTAGCTATGGGGATTGGCAAGTGCTCAGCAATCCTTGCTCAAAGACAACGCTGTCTGGAATAAAAACCCGTGAGCGCGGATCAACCTCAAGAAGCTGCATGATCGAAGCGCAAACCTACCGTATCGCCACAACCTCTTACGCAGATGGCCGTGCGTTCAGAACATTTGAAACAAACCAATCGGGCTGGTCGCCTGCGCGAAACACCTGCCCGCCACCTCCACCAAAGCCCAGTAATAATCGAAAAACATATTTTGACGTTGATGGAGATGGTAAGGGCGATTTCAGGACCTGGCACGAAGCATACCGTTACCATAAAAACCACGGCGGCCCTATTCCTGTAAGCATTGACGATGGCGGGTGCGAGACAGCAGGATGTAATGGCCCGAAAAAGGATACAGCACCGCCGAAGAGCAAGTCTCCTGAAAAAAATAGAGATCATGGGAGCTCCAGTGAGAGTGCCCCGAGCGACAAAATTGTGTGCACGGCCATGAACGCCGCTTATGGATTTGGCAGCTATCGGCAGGCCATATGGCTCGCGCATGCAGCCCAAAATCTCACCAGATACCATCAAACAGGCTATCATATGATGGCGCTGCCACTCATTCGCGTGGCCTATGGATCGGACACGCATACTGCGCGGGCCCTTCGCGCGGCACTGGAGCATATGGCGCGAGAGCGCACGGCGGATATTCGCGCCGAGATGCGCGGAGCGGCTCGCCGCCCGCTTGGCCGTCTTTATCGCGCGATATTAGAACCCCTAAGCTACGGGCTTGGATGCCTTGTGGGCGGACGCGATATTGAGGGCATTGACGAGGTTCCCGTTCTGGCGCGGCAGATCAAGGCGTTTGCTCAAAGCCAAGCATCACCGCTTGATACAAAATTGTCACCTCACACCACGCCGTCAAAACCCATACAAAAAGGAGCCGTATGAAATGCTTAACATTTTAAAAATAGCAGCCCTCTCTGCCCTGCTGGTCGCAGCTGGCTCGATCGCTTCTGCCGAGGATACTACGGCGGGGGGCAAAGAATTTAAGTACCCCGGTGCAAACTATAAACATTGGCACGTCACAAACCGATGGTCTGCCGGACGCGTGGCCTCCAATCTGACAAAAGAAGATATGGCCGAGCTTTTGAACGGCAGTACCTTTGTATCCCGTCAAGGCGTAGACAAAGGGTCCAAAACCGACACTATCCAAATCATACATTTTGCAACAACGGGAAAACTCTATCATTGCGACATAAGAGTCGACGGCTATCACTGGACTGCTAACTGGACAACGGTTAACGAAAATAGCAGCCGTGTCAAAGTCATGCGGCCCTTTGGATACAGATACGGGGACGGCGAAAAGCACACGCCACACGGCGGCTTTTTTTCGACCTATCGCTATGATGCTGAAACAGGCGCACTTGCGGATTTAAAATATTACAAAAACCATGGACGCAAATTTTGGGAATATTTGGTGGGCCACCTGCAAAAAGGTATTCCAGTAGTCTTATATGAGAGTTGCCCTGATTTTCCCACGGGCAAAACGCTTGGCACGTTCATAAACAAAAAACAAACCTCAAAACTGTATCATGAGCTGATCAAGCAAGATCCCGGACAGCGCATTCTCCGGCCCGATCTGATCACAAAGGATACCGCAAGGCCGTATGATCCTTGGCTTCCACAGCTTATCTTTTGAAAGGTTGGTTATGAAAACTTTATCCATTACGCTTTTAGCTGCGCTGTGTCTAAATAATCCGCTGAGCGCAAGGGAACAGCTCTATGGCGTGGATATACTGGCGCTAGCCAATCAGAACCCAGCCACTGTTTTTGAGCAGCCGGACGGCTTTCATCTGTCTCTTAGGCCCTCCGAGAATATTGCCGTTTTTACAGGGCCAGAGGACGGCCCGGAATGGTATGCCAATACACGCATTGATGAAGCAGGGGTTATTGAAATTTTCAATGACACAATTGCTCTGACAATTGTTCTTAATAAAGAAACACTCTTTGCAGTTTCTCCAAAGTCAATCAAAGCCTTCGCAGCTGATCGGCTGGCACGGATCATAGGCCAGCCGCTGACAATAGGCGCTTTATCGCAGCAAGCGACGTTTTTACCTAGCCATATAGTCAAATTTAACAATGGTGATTTAGCGCAGTGGTATATTTCACGCGACGGCACAGAACTCCTCATCTCAATGGAACAGAATGAAGGACCCTTGCGGGTAAATCTACTGGACTTGCTGAAGGATTGCGGCGCGCCCTGCGCAAAGCCTGTGCCAGCGACCACTCTGCTGCAATCGGCACCTACACCACAGGCAGGATATACACCACCCGCGCTCAGCACAGCCAACACATTGGAAATCTGGCCCAAATGCCCGGCCGAAACTCTGCGCGCGGCCTTTACCTCGGCGCTGAGCGGTAAGGTGGGCGTGGATATTTATTTGATTGAAGTTGAGGTGCTCAAGGCCTGCGCCCGCACACGGGAGTTATTGAATGAACTGGTTTCAGCAGAGGGCGCATTGGCCCGATCCTACGGCGAAATGCGCAGCACATTGCTCGAAATTGAAAACAGGGAGCGCGCCGCTGCAATGGCTCAAAAAATGGCGGCGCTCGATGCGCAGGCGGCAGCTCTCGCGGCAACAGAGCAGCAAAAAGCGCCCCCGTCCAATCAGGCAGAAGACATGCAAGGGTCTGCGCAAGACAAAGAAAATGATCAAAAAGCCGAAGAAGCCTCAGAGCCCTTGAACGAATGCCCTACGCCGCGGCCACTGGAGTTGATTGAATGGACTGCCGTGGTGCAGAGCCGTGATGGTGTCTGGCGCATTGATCTGCGCGTGAAAGAAAGGCCCAGCTTGGTGCGCGAGGTTGTCTTTGGCGAAGATTTCCTAGGGGCGCAGGTGATTGCCGTTGAGCATCCGCCCGGTCGGGTAACGGGTCAGGATTGCGCCGGTGTCGCAACCATTGCGCGCGAAGCCGTAGATATTCACGTCCCCCTGACGTACGGGACGAAAATACCGGTTGAAACCGATCCTGAAACCGGCGCCAAAATTTTCCGAGGGTATGGCTATGACTGAGAGGCAAACAGCATTGTCTCAGGCATGGACATGGCTCACGGAGGATCGCAGTTCCAAAAGCGCCCGCCATACGGCCTCTGTGCTGGAAAACGGCATTCTTGAAGTTGGCACACCCGAATTTCGCGCCTGCTGTGCCTATCACACGGATGGCTATGCTTTGGTCAGCGCCGCGCAGTTTTACGATGAAGATGTTCAGATAGAGGTAGAAAATCTTGTAAAGCGCGGCGTTTTACCACCCGACATGCACATGCGTGCGGCCGGCCTCAAAGAGATCGAGGATGCCTATAACGCGCGCCCGGTCGATGTCAGAGAGGATACAGCGCAGATCACGCAAAACAAGATTTATGCAATCCTTGCAGAAGCGGCCGCACTCCGCGCTTCCGATGTGAAGCTCATTGTGCGCGGCCATTCAACGGAGTTGCGCATCCATGCGGGCGGTGAAGAGCATAGTGTCGATTGTCCACTGGCCTCAGTGGGTGAGGGCAATGGGGCGATCAACTTCCTGTTTGAAATTCGCGATGCCCGCTCGGGGCAGGTGGGCGATCAAGATCAGGAGTTTCAGAGTTTTGCGATAACTTCTAGTGACCGGTTTCGTCTTCCGCCCGGCCTATCGAAACTGCGCTGCGCCAAAGGGTATCACGGGATATCAGGCGGGGGAACAGCCCGCCATCTGGCAATGCGGCTTTTTTATGAAAACGGCAACGACGAAACAGCAACAATCCATGACTTGGGCCTGGACGATGAGGTTCTCAAAGCGCTTGAGTATATGCGCTTCCGTGATGCCGGTGCGCTGATTATCGGCGGCTCAACCGGGCAGGGCAAAAACACAACTTTGGTGCGCGCGCTTGAGAAACTGCACAAAGAGCGGATGGGCAATTTATCGATTGTGTCGGTGGAATCGCCCATTGAGATCGGGATTGATTTGCCCGGTGTTATCCAGATCCCCGTGCCAAGCGTAAAAGAGGGCGAGGCGCGCAACGAGGCTTACGTGTCTGCACTGCGGCACTTCAAGCGCATCCATCCAGATGTGGGGCTGGTGTCAGAAATTACCGACAAAGAGGGCGCGGAGCAGACCGTTGAATTCGTGTCCTCAGGCCATGTGTGTTACACAACGGTTCACGCAAACTCGTGCATTGAAGTGCCCTTCGAGCTGATTTCCAAAGGGATAAATCCTGCGAGCATTGCGCGCCCGAATTTTCTGGCCGTTGCCATGGCACAAATTCTGATCAAAAAACTATGTGAACACTGCGCTTTGCCCGCGATGCAAGCAGAGCTTTCCGCCCGTTTGCGTGATGCGCAAAACATTCAGTTTTCAGGTGTGCGGCGGCGCAATCCGGCCGGGTGTGAGCACTGCCGTTCTAAAACCAAAAATGTGCATATTTGGAGCGGGTATTCGAGAGTGATCGCCGTGGCAGAGGCGGTCATTCCGGACGATAAAATGCGCGCGGCTTTTGCGGCCAATGACCCAACCGGTGCCTATGAGCATTGGCGGCGAGAAAAAGGCGAAGGTGGGCTTGGCGGGGTGCGCATTGCCGATAAATTGGTGGATCTGGTGAATAAGGGCCGCGTTGATCCAGAGGATGCGATGAACCGGGGCATGATTGATGCTTTGGAGGCGCGCTCATGAACGCCTCTATGCGTCTCAACAAAGTGTTTTGGAGCAACACGGCGCGCGCGGAGTTTTACCGCCTGATGGCGGGCCTTTTGAAGATGGACACAGATATTCCCGAAGCCCTCAGGGTTGTGCGTGAAGCCTGCGCGGCGCGCGGCGCAAAAAGCACATTGCGCGTGATTGATGATCTGCAAGAGGCAAGGTTGCGGGGCGCATTGCAACAAACATTGGTATTTTACGCCAGCGGCGGGGAGCGGTTATTATTTTCCGGCATTGGCGCTCAGGATCCTGCACCGCTCTTTCTCGGTGCGGCAGAGATTTTAGAAGGGCGCACCAAGATGAGCCGCGCGATCAAAAGCGCACTTGTGATGCCAACGCTTTTGTTGGGATTGATTGGCGTTTTGGGTGTGATGCTTCACTTGCAAGTGATCCCAGCGTTTGCGCAGATTATGGATCCGGGTGATTTTCCACCCACCGCGCGCATACTGGCCTCCTCTCTTGAATGGATGGCCGATTGGGGCAGTTTTATTGGTGTAGGTGCTGTAGCGGCTGTTTTGATTATTCTTGGTAGTCTGCCGCTTTATGCAGAAGCGGGCCGCTCTCTACTCGATAAGGTCTTTCCCTGGAACCTTTACAAGTTGAATCTTGCCATTGGTTTTTATCTGGCAATCGCCGCTCTTATCAAATCAGGGCGCGATTTTACGCTCCGTGAACTCAGCACCGTTGCGGGTTCAATGCCGCGCTATGGCCAGCGCAATATTGCCGCAATTATTGACCAATCCGCAGAACTTAAGCTCGAAGATCGTATTCTGGCGGCGGGTAAAGCCTGGCCGGATCAGGAGTTAAACGCGGTCTTTCGAGCCTTTAATTCAAAATCCGGCGGCGCACCGCTGTTTTCAGAGTATCTGGACAGCTGGATACAATCGGCTGAGGCACGCATTAAGGCGCGCGCGGCGACGCTCAACACAGTTCTGCTGATTGCGATCAGTGCGCTGATCATGGTGGGCATGTTTGCCATGTTTCAGTTTTTTCAAACCATATCTTAGGAGGTAAAAATGTCAATTTTGCAAGTTATACTTGGCCTGATCATATCGGTCGGAATCATAGTGGGAATATTGGAGCTGTTCGAGCGTGCTCAGAACACGAATAAAAACTTCCAGCTCACTTCGCAGGTCATACAGATCACCACAACAGTTGATCGTGTATGGCAATTTCGCGGCGATTATCCCAAAGCATCAATGACCGAAACGGTGATCAATCGTGGGGAATTCTCCGGACAGTCTGTGCAAGGAACAGCGCCAAACCGGACGATTATATCTCCTTATAACACAGCTGTCACAGTCACAGGGGCAGGGGGCCGGGACTATAGCATCAGCTATGCCGATCTGCCGGCCAATGCCTGTTCGGCTTTTTTGGAGCGCTACATCGGTGAGACGCGGGAGATTGACGGCGCATCGGTTGAAGGCACTGCGCTGACAATTCCGTTGACAGGCGCGCAAATTGACACAAGATGCACGGGCCAGGCTGATAATAAATATACAGTGGCAGTAACATACTGATGGTCCACTTGGCCCTCATAAGGTCTGGCGCCAGAGGTGCGTGGCGCAAATACCCTCGCACAGGGCGGCGCGGCTCTGCGGTGCTATCCATTACTCTTGGCTGGATTATTGTAATGGCCGTGGCGGCGCAGGTGCTTGATGAACTGCATAAAACACGTAAAAAAGAATGGTTCTCTGGCGTGGCACTGGAAATCGCGGTTTTGATGGATCGCTATGATCAGGCGGTGCATCATGTCAGAAACACACCCGGCCATGCTGCATTTGCAGATTTGGCGAGCCTTGATGGCGTCAAAGTTTTCCCCGCAGGTCTCATTACAACCCAGATGCAAATGAGCACGGATCCAGCGCGGTGGTTTGGGAAAGATAGCGTGACATGGCAGACAGGGCGCGCCGGGCAGACCATCACGCTGACGTTTCACACGGCCCATTTGAGCAAATACGGCGCTGCGACAGGCGTGGGCCTGATGGATACAAGTGGGCTTTCAGCCGCAGAGGAAAACTGGTTTTTAGAGCAACTCACCCTTGGGTGGGATGGAAGTATTGAAGATATTCACCGCGCCTCGGACGAATACAAAACTCTATCAGGCGTATTGAGCGATCAGCAGTGGGCCGTATATGGCCATTGGTTTTCCGGACTTAACGAAGATTTCCTGTTTCGCGAGCAGCGCCCGCGCGAAACGCCGAATGTTATGCAAGTGCGCCTGGACATGGGAAATCATTCATTATCTGGCATCAACGATATCATCCCGTCAGGGCAATCAGGCGGCACGCATCGTTTTGCCTCGAGCGCTGCGGCCTCAGCTGTTGTTTCAGGGCCGATCACGGCAAAGAATATGTCGCTTACAGGCAGCGCAGAAGTCACCGAGCTCTCCAGTGCAGGAGAAGATAACTTAGATATTTCAGCGACAGGGTCCCTGAGAGCCCCTCAAATCAGTGTAAGTGGCACACTCAGCGCAACAACACTGACACAAACAACAGGTGATCGTGCCACTTTAGATGTCGTGACAGGGCGCGCCCCCCAAGATGGACAAAGCCGGGCTTCAAGCGGCGATGTGACAGGAAACATGAGCGCCGGATCCCTGCAGGCAGATGGCAGGACCCTCAAGATCTCTAACCAAATGAGCATACCTGCGGGCGGTCTCATGAGCGCTATTGATATCGACGCACGCTCTTTGCGCATCAACCAATTGACAACATCGGGGTGCACAGGATGCTGAAACGGTTGATCAATATGCGCAAATTACTCCTGCTTGCACCGTGTGGGAAAAACACGTCGCACAGGCCGCACATAGCGCATATGCCGCACATATCGCATATGCCGCGCCTGCGGCGCAGAGGTATGGGGCTTCTGGATGCCATTTTAGGCCTGATTTTATTTGTCGCGATGGTCAGCATGGCGGCCCAAATATGGGCAGCGCAGTTGGAAAAAATTGCGCGTGATGTAGAAGCGCGGAACCTGTGGGAAGTAAAGACAGCACTTAAAGCCTATGTTGAGGCCGACATTCCGGCGCGGCATACCGCAGCGGTCGTAGCCGGCGGCGCGCTGGAAATTACGCCCGCCATGCTGAACGGGGCAAATATCACCCTGCGCAGTGGTGCACTTTATGGTCTTGAGCGCCGCCCTATTGATATGTGGGTAATCCAGGATGGATCCGATCTGATTTATTTTGCCCGAGCCTCTGGCCCCATTAAATCTGCCCATTACCCTGCCGCCAATGTCATTTATGGGCCCATGGGATCAGTCTCTGGAGAGCAACCGGGTAAAGTGCAGGGCCCCGCTCTGGACTGGGATGTGGCCAGCTTGCAGAACGCACACGGATTGCCTCTTTTGAACGATGTTCTGGCCGTCGATTTCGTCAGCCTAGAGGCAGATTACCTCCCCTATCTCAGCCGAACAGGCGCCGTGACCCGGGACGGCGTGAACCTTTCTTCCATGGCAAGCAATCTCGATCTGGGGGGCCAAAATCTGGTCAATGTAAATGACGTCACCGCATCCGGCGCACTCACAGCAGATACGTTAGATGTGAACACACTCACAATCACCGGAACCATGAGCGGCGCCAATCTACAGATCAGCGATACTGCCAGCGTTGCCGGCACGCTCACAGCAGGTCAAGTAACCTCTCTTGAGACAATCACCGCCGGGAGCGCCTCTATCAACGGGCCGCTTGACGCTTCAAGCTTGAGTATTTCGGGCAGCGCGACTTACGGCAATCTCACGGTCACTGGCAAGATAGACGTTGGCGGTGATGTGAGCGCGGTATCTGCCAGAGTAGAGAACATTGAGGCCAATTCCATTTTGGCCACGGGCGCGTCTGGCGTGGCGTTGAATACAGGCACATTTGATCAAATCATAACCGGGAGCTGCTCAGGATGTTAAAGAAAGCGGCTGCATATCTCAGTGCGGTTTTGGCAGCTGCGGCGGCTCAGGCACAAGAGGGCGCGAATGTACCGTCCCTCAAGGATGTGGGTGCAGCGCAGCTGCGCGCAGAGCTCTTGCAGGATTTGGAAGACCTCAATGAAATCGCCCGCCGGATGCAGGCTTTAAAAGCCTATCAAGCGGCTCTTGGACAAAGGCTTGCCGGCGCAAAAGATGGCTCCGTTCACGATGTGTTCTTTCCCAAGGATCTGTGCAGTGGGCAGATGGAAAACATCTGTGCCTTTTTGCCCATCACAACAGGCAAGATTGCGATCAGCAGTGCAAGGAGGCAGGGCAAATGACAGAGTTTGCACTCGAAATTCACTTAGGCATTGCTCTCATTGCTCTGCTGTATCTGGCGCTGTGTGACGGGATATATTTTGAAATCAGTCCCCAATGGGCGATCATTGCATATGCGCATATGACGGCTGTTCAAATGAACTTGGGGGTACCCGCTTTGGATCTGGCTGTGGGTGCCGCGTTTTTTGCAGCAATCACAACAGCCTATTATTTTCTGCTGAAATTAATGGGCAGGCAACTTGGCCTTGGGGACCTCTATTTGCTGCCTCTCTTTGGCCTCCTCTTTCCCCGCTTTGAATACATCTGGGCAGGATTGATTTTGCTCACGGCACTCTTGATGTTTCATAAGTTTGTTCTGTCAAAGCGGCGCGGAAAACCATTCTGGAAAGGACATATGCCTGTGGCACCTGCGTTTTGCACGGCGCTTGGGATCGTTCTCATGGTGCAATATTCTCAGGCCACAAGCTCACAGGTAGCGCACGCGTTTCAATCCCCGTTTCTATCACAGTTTCAGGTTTTAATCTTGAGCTTTGCCGCAAGCGCAGCCGCCCTTGCATGGTTTATTCACGAACACATATCTTGGAGAAACACTCGATGAAATATTTTGGCTCGGGAGAACATGAGCTTTGGTGCGCGGTTTTGCTCGCGGTGGTGCATGATTTAACCCATCCGATGTTTGAAAAATCAAGAGAACGCGAGATAGCAGAAGCTTGGGTTGGCCTATACCCCAGCCGGGATTTCAAAATCGTTTGCTCTTTGGCAGGGCTTGACTATGAAGCCGTTTTTGATCAATTGCGCGCCATTTGTAAAACCCCGTTTGAAGAGCGCTGCTGGCAGGGGGATGCAAAACCGCACGCCACAAAGATGGGGCGGGCCGCTTAATGGGCAATACGTATCAAATAACTTTACCGCAACCACAGGGGCATTTTGATTCACGCGCGATGCGCTCTAATTTACGCACGGCAATAGCATCTGTGTTCTTTTTCGGCGGTGATGCACGTCTGCGCTGCTCAAGATCTGCCAGATATCTTTCCACGTCTTCTTTTATGAGCTCTGGAGTGACCAGATTTTTAGGTTTTGGCGGGAAAAAATATCCCCACATGACCGAAAACCAGTCCTCGTTATATGCGGCAATTCTGCGCAAAATCACCACGCCCGTCACCCATAAAACGATGCAGGGGGAAATGACCGTCAGCGCCATGGACGACACAGCAACAGGTAAAAGCATCACGATTGTGAGCGCACAAAAGGGCATTGGCTCGCAGCCCATAAGCATCGGTCGATCTGTTAGCGCCTTGATCACATACATCACCGTTATCCTTTTTAGTTGCAGCCCAAAAATAACGCACTGCCGCCTTCAAAACAAGAGGGCAATTGCGCCATGACGGGTCTGCACAGCCAATTAAAAAAGCATAGCGGCGCACTTTTCGAGCTTCTGTTTGAAAGCGATGTGATCGAAATTCAGCTGGTTGAAACGGGTGATGTTTTTGTGGATCGCTTTGGCCGCGCCCCCTGCGCATCAGGGCGTTTGGATCGTCAAGAAGCAACCCGATTTTTGCGCTTTTGCGCATCGCACTCAACAACGGAATTCAACCAGGTTCTTTGCCCAATTATCTCAGGGCAGGTGCCGGGCACGCCGCACCGCATCGAAGGCCTTTTGCCCAAAACGGTCAAAGCTCCTATTTTTTCCATTCGCCGGCACCGCGAAGGCTCTTATGATCTATCGGAGTTTTCAAACAGCCGCGAGATTGTGAAAACGATTGAAGCGGCCATACTTCAAAAATCCAATATTGTGATTGTTGGCGGCACCGGAAGCGGAAAAACGTCTTTGTGCAATGCAGCGCTTGCGTTTTTAGCGCGCCAAAAACCCCAAACCCGCGTGATCGCAATCGAGGACACTCCGGAGCTTCAGCTTGAATTTGAGCGCGGCTCAAGCCTTTTGTCTACCGATCATGTGAGTTTGGACCGCTTGCTGGTGTCGTCCTTACGCCTTGCGCCAGATCGTATTGTGGTTGGAGAAATTAGAACGGGTCAGGTTTTAATGACCGCGCTGAAATCTTGGAACACGGGCCATCCGGGCGGGCTCACCACGCTCCATGCCAATAGCGCCGAGGACGCCTTTGCGCGTATGAAAGCGCTTGGTCTGGAAGTGGGCGGACTTGATTTAACACCGCTGATCACTGCGGCCGCCCTTGTCATCATTTACGTCGAAAGGGGCTCAGGAGCGCCTCAAATAAAGGACATTAAAACTTTAAAAGAAGGAGACGAACGACATGACTAAAGACATGTTCTTTGGGACACTTACAATAGTATATATAGTGGCGTTTGTAGCGTTGGGCTTAAACGATTTGCTGGCTTATCTGGATAATTCGGAGAAATTTCGCCCAACGTTTTTTAAGGCGGATTTTGGTATCGCGATTGCGTTAGGCCTAGGTTTTTTGGTGCGCTACATGGGAGCCAAAAAAAATCCATCAGCCCATGAGGATATAAAGACATTTTGGCCAATTTGTCTTGGGTTTTGTATTCTCTTTTTGGTGTTGAGAGTAACCGCTTATCTCATATCGGTTGATTTATTACCAGACACTTTGAAGATTTGGTTCCTATATTCTGTCTCATTCATTCTCTTGGGCCTGGCAATTTTAGGGAGCATTTATGCGTTTGAATTAGCCGAAAGGGCGCAGAAGCGCCTCAAAACAAAGACAGCAAAACTTTAAAAGAAGGAGAACGACATGACTAGACAAATATTTTATGTGCTACTTGCGGCAAGCATACTCGCCCTGCCGCAAACGGCATTTGCGTCTATGAGTCAAGCAGATGCACTGCTGGGCGATACAAACCCGTTTGAGGTTGTGTTTAAATTCATAACAGGGCCGTTGGCGATTTTCATCGCAGTTGCGGCCGTTGTGGTCTTTGGTGCGCAAATCATCTCCGGCAATGAAATGGGCGGCGTCATGCGCCGTTTGCCGCAGCTCCTCATCGGTGTGGCCTTTATTCTTGGCGCGGTGCGGCTAATCACGGTTTTGACGGGATCAACGGGCATGATTTTAACCACAATCGGCCCTTTTTAACGTGGTAGGAGGTGCGCCTTTGAGACAGCTTTTTCAAACCATAATGGTATGTTTTGTTTTGGGCAAGCCCGTCTGGGCGCAAGACCTTGGCTCTGATTTGCCGTCAAACCCCAAAGATGTCATCCCAAGCGTTGCTGCCGAACCGAACGCAGGCAGCAGCACACAAGACGGTGATCCTATTGAGCCGGCAGAGAGCGCCTCACTTGATAAGATCATCGAACATATCGCACGTGAGGTCACAGAGCAGATAAAATCCGATCTTGCGGCTTTAAATGCTTTAAATGCTTTAAATAAAGAGGCTGCTATAGAGGCAAAAGACCCCTCCCAAATCGACCTGACGATCAAAGCCGCCCGGCAAGTTTTGGACGAAACCTCACCTGTTTATCTCGGCAAGGCCGGGCGCATTGTTCAAACTTTTGGCCAGTCCATTCCGCGCCTCGTTTGCCGCGTAGGCCAGCACTGCATTATGGAGCTCGAGCCGGGAGAAATTGTCGCTGATACACCTGTGTTTTCGGACACAGCGCGGTGGGATGTCTCTTTGCGCATGCGCGATACAGGCCAAGAACAAATATATGTATCCGTAAAGCCGCAGGCGGATGCGGCAGAAACAACACTGACGTTGATCACGGACAGGCGCGTCTATTCCGTTTTGCTGGTTCCCGATCTTTATGCCCACACAATGATTATGAGCTTTAAGTACCCCGATAGTGAGCGCCGAGCGCTTGAAGCCCAAATTGAGGCGCAAAAAGCGGCTATTTCAGCGCAGGAAGAGGCCGAAAATACAACTAAGGCGCGCGCGCTGGAAGAAAGGGGCGTGCAGACGGCGCAGGGGCCGGTTCCTGCTGAAGAGCTTGATTTTAAGTACCGTGTGGTCTCGGGCAAGGCCGCGTTCAAACCCGTGCGCATTTATACCGACGGGATTAAAACCTATATCGAGTTGCCGGGAAAATATCGCGGTGAATATCCTGTTGTGGTGGTCAGCAACCCCGCAAATCGAAAATCAATCAACCTTGTTTACAAATTCCCTCTCATCATCGTCGACCGTAAGTTGGGAGATTTTCAACTCAAAACGCCGGCGCGCAGTTTAAAAATCAAAAAAGGGTAAGCAGATGCTTGGAAAAATCTCGACTTTGCTATGTGCACTGATGCTTGCTGGATGCGCTGGTTTGAGTGAATTTTCAGGGTTTGATAATAGCGCTGCGCGTATCACACCCGCGCAAGAATGTGCCGTCGGCTATGATCTTTCCAAACAGATTTTCAAGCACATTAATATCAAAGACACTGTCTTGAAGTCGCCCGATAGCAAAACCTCGCACTGCGAATTTTATATGACCAAATACCTGCGCGCCGCAGGCTACCGGATTGACGACACACAAGACAGCAAACCTATGAAGGTCGTGATTGCGCGCGACGGGCCATCCATCACCGCTTTTGCAAATATCACCACTGGCCTGCGCATTACGCGCTCTTATTCACTAACGCCCGCCGGCGTTCTTCCGCTCGGACCGCCTACAATTGCCGCCCTGCCTACCCCGCAAGGGGATCTGCCATGACAAAATTTAAAAACGTCGCTGATTATCTCAATTATAGCCATATGGCCGCCCCCGGCGTTGTTGTGGGCAAGGATAAAAGCTTAATGGCGGCCTGGGCGCTGAAAGGTTTTGATTGTGAAAGCATGTCTGGCGAGGAAATCGATGCGCGTTTGGACAGGCTTGCCGTGGGACTTTCGCGCATGAGCGACGGCGATGGAATTTGGATCTCTCTTGAGCGGCGTAAAGTAAAGAGGGTTTTATGCGAGCAGAGCGCCAATGCGCAACTTGGGGCGATCCTGCGCGCTGAAAATGCTGCACTCTCAGAGAGGGAAGAGGCCTATGAGAACCACCTATCGCTGGCGCTGCAATCGCATTTTACATCTCATGAGAAACGCAGCGCGGTGCTTGAAGAGTTTGAAAGCCGCCGGCAAACAATTGAAAATATTTTCAGCGCAGCCTTTGAAATGCGCCGCCTTGGGGAAATGAACACAGAAGGATCGCTTGTTAGCGACGAGTTTGTGAGTTTGCTGTGTAGTATGGCCACAGGACGGCCCATGCCGCATTTTACAAACGCAGAGCGTCCGCTTATCGAGCTCAGCCCACATATAGCGCGCTCTTTTGCCCAAGACAATTTCACAGCTTTACCGATCATTGATGGTGTGGGCGTTGCGATTGCAACGCTCTGGGGCTTTCCACGCAGCGAGTTGGATACGCGATTTTTACGCGATTTGGAATCGCTGCCCTTGGCCTATCGCTGGACATCCCGTTTCATAAAAATGGACAGCCAGGCGACAAAGAAAAAGGTCACGCAAATTGGGCGCCGCTGGAAACAATCAGGCACCAATATGGCGCATCAGGTGATGACGGGCGAGCAAAGTCCCATGGAAGCCTCCTCTCAAGTTGCGATCAATGAGCTTGAACTTATCAACATGGCCATGGTGCGCGAGGGCGCGGTTTTCGGGCGTTTTACATCTGTTTTAACGGCCGCTTATGACAAAGAAGGGCTTGCGGGCGACAGCAATGAGGCTCGTGTAACCGAAGTGTGGCGCGTCTTTGAACAAGCCGCAATGGAATGTGAGCTTGATATTCGGCTGGAATGCGAAAAAGCGTTTGATGCCTTTTTAGGATCGCTGCCTGGCCATCTCAATGACAGCTGCCGCCCTCTGATCTTATCTGCAAATGCGGCTTTTGCACTGATGCCGCTGCAAACCACATGGCCAGGCGAAAAAAACGCACCATGCCCCCCGCCCTTTTTCCCCAGCGATGCCCCACCCCTTTTAGAAGGAATGAGCATTACCGGTGAGCCGTTTTCCTTCAACATTCATTGGAAAGATGTTGGCCATACGTTAATTTTAGGCCCAAGTACGGCGGGTAAATCTGTTCTTTTAAGTGCCATTGCAGCGCATTTTCTTCGCTATGACGACGCGCAGGTCTTTTTCTTCGACAAATTACGCTCCTCTTTCTATACTGCACTGGCGTTTGGCGGACAGGTCTTTGAGTTTGGGGCCGATCATTCAACGGGCGTCGCGCCGCTACAGCAGGTCGCCGAACTGGGAGAAGAATGGACGACCGCATGGCTGTGCGAAATGTTGCGCCTTCATAATATCCCCGTCACAGCTCAAATAGAAGCAGACATTGCAGCGTGCCTCAAAGGCGCAGGTCATGACGACTTTGGGTTCGAAGATCTGGTCAGTTATGCGCTCCCTTCGGACGCTAAGGCGGTGTTTGAAAAATTTGTGGCCCATCCGATGCTGGACAACGCTGCCGCGCAAATTGGACAGAGCCCTTTTACAGTTTTTGAAAGCCATGAGCTGTTCAAGCTTGATGAAAAGCTGGCAGTTCTATTGCTCGATTACCTGTTTCAGCATGTGGAAAAACAGCTCGAAAGCGGGCGTCCAACCATCATTGTCATTGATGAAGCCCATGCGTTTCTGCGCCATACCATTTTTGAAGATCGCATACGAACCTGGCTGAAAGAGGGCCGCAAACAAAACGCCTCTTTAATACTGGCGACGCAAGAACTCACCGATGTGGCCGAGAGCAAGATTGCGCCCACTATTCAAGAGAACATCCGCACGAAAATATATTTGCCAAATGATGCTGCGCGATCCGTGGAAACGGCCGATAAATATCGCCGTATTGGACTGTCTGAAGCGCAAATCGCCATTATCAAAACGATGACGTCTAAGAAACATTATCTGGTCACGAAACCGGCCGATGGAATGGGGCGCGACACCAACTCTCACGGGCGCGTTGTCGATTTTGGGTTTTCACAAACGGCGCTGGCGCTCTTTGGCCAAACATCTGCGCAAGACAGCCTAAGGGCAGAGCAAATACATAAGAAAAACCCTCAATTTTGGTTGGATGATTTAACCCAAAAAGGAGCCGCCCCATGAAACGAATGCAACACTTAATCTGTGCGTTTTATCTGACGACCGGGCTTTCAAGCCCGTCCCACGCGGGGCCCGCAACGGGTGCGGCCACAGAATGGACGCAGCTTGCAAACCTTGGGGAATTGGGCGCCCTGGTCTCAACAGAAACGCAATCGCTTAACACCTTGGCCGAAATGCTTGGCGCGGAATTCGAGCAAATCAGAACATTGAATGAAACCTATCAAACAATGCTGCAAAACACGGCCCGCGTTGACGAAAGTTTCAAGCGAGATGCGGCCCGTTCTATTTTGGATATGGCCGCAGTGCTACGGCAATCCAGCGCGCTTGTGGCAAAGGGTAAAAATCTGGATCAATTTCTGCGCTCGGGAAACATCACTGATCCTCTTTACGATGATGCGCCGCTGGAGCGTGCCCAAATCAGTGAACGATATGACAGATGGGCAGGCCAATGGAATAGCTCTCTTAGCTCTTCTTTGAGCAAAGCAGGTCTGACGATCAAAGATGTCGAGCAGGAGGCCGATTTGCTTTCGGCCATTCAAAGCAGGGTAGGCAATGAGGACGGGCAGCTGAAGGCCTTGCAGATTTCCAATGAGCTCAGCAGCTCGCTCGCCACCCAGATGATGGATCTCAGAAGCCTCACAGCATTGCAGGTCGAGCAGAACGGCGTGGCATGGGGCCGTGTTTTGTCCGAGCAGGACGAAGCCGAGGCCAAAGCCCGCGCTTTTGAAATTCAAAGGAATCAAGAGCTCAAACGTCTGGAGCAAGAGATGAAGAATGCGCGCGGCATCAACGAAATCTTGGGCATTGGAGGAAAGTGATGCGGGTTTTTTGGTTTGTTGTTTTAGTAATCCTCATGGCTAATCCCACCGCTGCCCAAGAGGTTGCGCCGGCCTCTGGAGGCGATGAGATTGTCGAAAACTTAAAGCAGGCCATAGATGGTATGGGCGGGCGCATAGCGCCTTACGCCATTTGGTTCCTAACCAGCCTGTTTGTTATCGATATTATCATTACGTTCGGCCGCGCCACGCTTCAAGGCACGGGTTTGGGGGAGACCTTGAACCGGTTTATTATACGTTTGCTGATTATTACGCTGGCTATATTTTTCATCAACAGTGTCTCGCAATTTGTCGAGATGTTCATCAATGCCGCCATACGGCTCGGCTCCGAAGCCTCCGATCAAAAGGAAATATCAGATATAGCCGTATCGACAATTGTGAACGAAGCGTTGGCTTTTGCCCGTGACGTCATGGGCCTTATGGACTGGAAGCAGATCGGTACAGCTATCATCTTGGGAATTGTTATAATCATCGGCTTAATTATTGGGGCCGTGATCGCTGCGCTCGTTATTCTGGCCTATGCGGAGATGTATTTTGTCGCCTTCATGGGCGTTTTTGTTCTGGGCTTTGCGGGCCTGTCCAGCACAACGGGCGCTGCGATCACCTACGTTAAAACTCTGATCGGGCAGGCTTTGAAACTGATGGCGCTGCTTGTGACCTATGCGTTCATGAGCCAATTGACGACCGGGCTTGCCGGGCCGGACGGGGTAACTTTTGATCAGGCTCTTTCAATGCTGATGGTGCAGGTCATTACGCTGGTGCTTGTGGCCACACTTCCCGGATCACTGCAACAGCTGGCCGGCGGGCTTGGTTCATCAGGATCCTTTGAAATGACCGCCCGCATGGGCGCCAAAACCGGGCTGACAGCGAGCGCGGCAGCAGCTGGTGCAGCAGGCGCAGCATCATTAGGTGGAATAGGGGGGGGTCTGCTGGGCGGTGGGAAGGGCCTATTGGATGCCCTTCAGGCTGGCGGCGGTGCCGATCAGGCTCTCAAAGGTCTTGGCAAAGGTCTTGGCAAAGGCGTAGCGCCCGGTGTGAGAACCGGTCTTAAATACCTCAATAAAGCAAGAGGCAAGTAACGGGATGGATCTCTTGTGAGCAATCAGGATTTCAATAGTTTTATAGACGGTTTGGAAAAAGACCGGCGATCCTTTGTCATCAGCTGGTGGATATTCATCGTTTCGGCTGTGATATTTTCCATCACAACGCTTTGGCTGGCGTTGGATGTGACCTGGCAAAAGGCCGACAATCACGTTCTCGCATTAGACCCGGCAGGGCGCGTGGTTCTGGCGCCCAAAGCAGACAGGCTGAGCGACTGGCCAGATCAGGCGTTTGAGCGCTTTGTCATTAATTATATCGAGCTGATGCGCCGGATTGATGCTGATCACGATATTTTGCTCTCTGACATTAGCCGCCTGAGTGCTTTGACGCCAAGTGGATCTCCCGCCCGTCAAAAACTGCGCGAGCAAGGCGCAGGCGGTGCAAGATCCCAACTGCACGGCACATCCACCCGCAGCGTGAAAATCGAGCGCGTTGAAAAGCAAAGCGAAACGGTCTGGCTTGTGGTCTGGAATGAACAAACAAAAGATTATGGCAGCGGCAGAGTGTCGGAGGCGCATCGCTATCAGGCCAGCCTTCTGCTCCGCACCGGCCCTATTGGGAGCGCAAGCGCTTTGCAGCTCAACCCGATGGGTGTTTTTGTTCATGATTTCGATATTCAAAGATTAATAGAGGCGAGCGGCAGTGGATAACGCAGAAAACCCTTATGAGGCCGCGCATCAAATTTGGGAAGAAAAGCACTGGTTTTACAGGCGCGGACGGCGGCTTTTTTTAGCCCTCAGTGCTTTGCTGCTTGTCCTGACCGTTCTTGCGGCGCTGCTGCTGTGGTCTGCCAGTGCGACGTTAAGACTGTCTACATCTGTTGTGCAAACAGACAAGTTGATCCCCTCCAGTTTTGCTTATGGAAGAACGCAGCACCATTGGGAGCCGCCTGTAATCCGCCGCGAGCTTGCCGATTTCATCACAAGGCTGCGCACCATTCCCAATGACCGCGTTGTTTTAAGCGAAAATCTCAAATTTGTATTTGCGCATTTAGGGCGCAGCACGCCGGGGTACAATAAAGCAAGCGCCTATATCAATGATCCACAAAAAAACCCCGGAGCATTGCAAAACCGCTTTATTCGCCGCGTGGCCGTCAAATCAGTCACCTTTCAGGGCGGCAGTACATGGCTGATCGAATGGACGGAAACCCTCACCGACCGGCAAAACCCTAAAGAGCCGCGCTCCGCACAATACCAGGGTAATTTTCAGCTGATGAAATCAACCTCCCCTGAAGCAGATGCCATTTCAAGAAATCCACTTGGCCTCGTTGTGCGAGACTGGACCCAAACTTACTTAGGAACACCCGATGAATAGACTCAAACAGCGCCCCTTGCTCATAGTCCTTCTGATGGGCATTTTCCTGTCGGTTTTAGCGATCTTTGGCGCGCGCTACGCAGACAGCACTATGTTGGGTCTATTGGGTCTGAGCTCCAATGAAGACACCGCCGAGCTTTCAGATCAAAGCAGATATGGCGGCACAATTGATGGCATGCTGGCACGCACGGAAATAGAAACCCTGCCTCAGATCATCGAACCCCTACCGCCGCTTATTTTAAGCGAAGAAGATGAGGCGCTCGAAAACGAGCCGGCACCTTTGGGCGATCTTAGTATAGATACCGCCAGTGATCCGCTGCTGCCACCAGATGAGGACCAGCCGGCGCCAAAGCCAGTTGCAGCGCCGGAAGAAAACGCCGCGCCGGCTCCACAGGCCAGCACACCGCCGCAAACCGGACTTCTCGATAAAGCCACAGAATTTTTTATCGATCCTTTGGCAGCGCAGACAAATAACACCGCTGCGCCGCCCATGGCTGCCGCGCCGCGCGAGGATGATTGGCGCCAGCAATTGCTTGACGAGTTTAACAAAAATGTTCTCTCAGCAGAGCTTGATGCGCGGCTCGCCGAAAAAGAAAGGCAGCGCGAACGCGCCAGACAAGCAGATCTTTCGCCGCTTGGCGGATCTTTATTCACACTTGATGAGATGAAGGAAACTCTAACGCCCAATACTGATTTTGCCTCAATCAGCCCGAATATGAATACCAGCGAGGCTTTTGATCGCGCAGGTATGTCTGGGCAGACTGAAGCCGCCACCGTAAATGCCCATAGGCTGGCGGCTGGAACTGTGATTTCCGCCACATTCATAGATAGTATTAATTCTGAATTGGCTGGAAAAACACGCGCGATTGTCACCCGCGATGTATTTGACAGCGTAGATTTAAGATCGGTGGTTATTCCCAAGGGCGCGCAGCTTCTAGGATCTTATGATTATCAGACAGTCGCGGGGCAAAATAGGCTCTTCGTGTACTGGACAAAGCTGCGATTGCCGGATGGCCAAACCGCCCAGCTCGCTGAGGCCTCTTCTCTTTCCCAATCGGGCGAGTCCGGTCTTGAAGGGCAGCGCAGTAGCGGCTTTTTAAAGGCCATTGTCCAAGGCACTTTGCTGAACCTTGCGCAAAATGCCGCGCGCGGCGGAAGCGCTCCTGAGGCGCCGGATGGTCTGGCGTCCGCTGCAAAACTCGCACTGGGGCAAAGCTCGGGCACTTTGGCTGAAGAATATTTAAAACGCGCCATGGCCGGGGGCACAACATTTACAATACCGGCCGGCACGCCTTTTTCTGTGCAACTGGCGACAGATTTGCTGCTTACGCAAGGTGGCGCAGAATATTCAACGCAGCAGAATACTCGCTTCGATCCCCAAAGCACCTTAAACTACCGGCGCGCAGACTATGGAACCTGGTCTGATGACGATGGAGATTGCAAAAACACGCGCCACGAACTTCTGGAAAAATCGTCCTCACAAAGCGTTACATATTCATCGGACGGGTGCTTTGTGCAAACCGGCCTCTGGAAAGATCCTTACAGCGCCGAGGTGTTCACCCGCGCAAGCGCGCTGGAAATTGATCACATCGTGCCTGTCGCCTATGCCCATTATCGAGGCGCAGGGGCTTTTAGCCCGGCTCAAAAGCGTAACTTCTACAATGATCCGGCAAATCTTATTGCGGTCAAAGCCGCGCTCAATCAAGAAAAGTCGGCAAAAAGCCCCCTCGACTGGCTTCCGCCAAATCGGCGTTTTCGATGCAGCTATGTGACCCGATTTGATTCAATTGCACAGAAATATCAGCTGAGCTATCGCAGCGGGGAAAGCGCGCAAATTCAAGCTTTGAAAGATGAGCTATGCGGGGCTTAAGGGCACTCATTTATATCATTTCCCTGTGCGGCCTGTGCATTGTGCAGACATCCGCGCGGGCCTGCACGACCTCAAGCCTTCTCGTTCTTATAGGCCAGCTCGAAGCGCCTGAAGGGTTTAATCAAACCTATTCCGGCGTTAAATTTCCTCCGCCCGAACCACTTGACCAGATGACAGTGCAAGAGGTGATGGACTGGCAGAGCGCGGCAGGGCTGACGCCTGTATCCTCTGCCGCAGGGCGCTATCAACTTACCCGTGAGGTGCTGGATGCGCTTGTTCAAAGCGGCACCATCAGAGCCCGCGACAGATTTAACCCCAAAACACAAACGCGGGCCGCAATTCATCTGCTCGAAAAAGCAGGATATAAAGACGGCGTGAGCGATCCGGATGTGGCCAATCGCATCGCGACGCTTTGGCCTTCTTTTCCGCGTGTGAGCGCCAAGAACAGCGCAGATCCAAGCGCAGAGTCAACTACGGTGCCAAAACGCATCGGCATTGCGGGCAATCCCGCCCTGCTGGATGACCAGAGTTTCATGCAATTTTTGAACTGTGAAATAGACATCCATGCGGCCAAGGCCGCCTCAAGCACCATTCAAAAGAGCCGTAGCCTGTCAGGGTTTATCGAAAACCTGCTCGAACAAACGCGCCAGGCAAGCGAGCGCATTGCAAAAAACCTAACGCCGATGGCCCTGCCTCTGCTCTTCGCTATGTTCACAATACAACTTGTTTTGACTGGCGCCCAAACGGCTTTGCGTGGCACGTCCTTGAGTGATTTTCTAACCGCCTTTACCTTTAAACTTCTGATCTTCGTTTTACTTTGGGCAGTGATCCTCAAATATCCCGACTTTTTAAAAATGGTACAGCGCGCGGCAGGCGCTTTGAGCGGCACAGCTCTTGGCCAAAGCGATTTTTCGCTTCAAGACTATGTGGTGGGGCGCTCTAATCTGCTGAATAAAAATATGATGATCGCCAGCACCCTTGGTGTGGGCCCCGAGCTTATAGCCGCAGGCGTTGCGGCCATCTCTTACCTTTTAATGATGGCCATCGTTGCGGTGATCATCTGGCATTATGCCGCTGCGTTGCTGACAGCCGCCATGGCAAGCTTTGTGCTGGCATTTGGCGCGCTTGAGGCTTTAAAGCCCACCGCCATAAACGCTGTCTCGACCCTGACCATCGGCCTGCTGCGGATCTTTGCGGTCAACGGGGTGTTTTTTATTTTATGGGGGCTGTTCAAATCCGTCAGCGATCAATCAGCCTCGCAGTCCGCAGCCTTCGGGATGCTTGTCATGGATGTCTTGATGTTGGTCTTATTGGCCGTATTGCCCACCTATATTTCGGGGCTTGGAAAACTGCGATGAGCATTTTAATCAAATCCGCATGGAATTTAGTATTTGCAATAGTCTTGGCAAACCAAACTCTTGCAAAAAGCCCACATGAGCCAGACATTCTAAGCTTTATCCGCAAATTGGAAGCAAACGGAAATTACGCGGCCATCCACCACGCCATTCCAAATGCAAAGCGCCCAGAGAGGCCCGTCAATCAGATGACAGTCGGTGAAGTTCTAAGTTGGCAAGGCAGTCTGACAGGTGTGAAATCCACCGCTGCGGGAGCCTACCAGTTTATTCACAAAACGCTCAAAAAACTTGTAAATGAAAACGATATTCCCAAAACAAGGGTTTTCGATCAATCTCTGCAAGATCAATTGGCGCGTATTTTAATGAGGGCCTGCGCACCGCATTTACGCGCAGAGCAAATCTCAAAGGATTATGCGGATTGCCTTGCAAAAATCTGGGCAGCGCTGCCGGTCACGCAAGGGCCGAAAAAAGGACAATCCGCATATGAAGGGATTGCTGGAAACACAGCCCTTGCCTCTGTCGAGACTTATCTGGCTGTGCTTCAGGGAACAAAGATAGATCGCACTTCGCCCTCAGCGCCCTTACTGCAAGCTGCGCCCGAGGGTCCAAATATCATCATTGTTCAAAACCGTGTGGCCAGAATCAATAGCGCCTTGGTTAAACTGGGGGGCAATAAGTCTATTCATAAGTTTAATTTTGACCCTTACGCGTTGGAGTGAATTATGCAGGTTTTCGAAAAATTTTCTTTTTATTGGCTCATAGGACTTTGCTCCTTAGCGGCGGCGAACCTTTTTCTCGTACTCAGCGAGGTAGTTTCCGAGCCTCTCGACGGCTTGGCGCTTTTGTTTTTTCCCTTGCTATGGGCAATTGTAGCGCAAGATAGCGCTCTGCGAGCTGTTTCGGCGACCGCTTTTTTTGTCCCCCTTTTTGGCATAACAGCGCTGTGCTTGATTGAGCTGGGCCAACCTGCCCCCTTAAGTCTTCTGCTTGCCTTGATCGGCTGCGCCATATGCCTCGCGGCAAGCCACTTTATCGGAATAGGCGCAACAAGCCTTGCTTTGCTTGCCATCCCGTTTTTTCCGCTCAACCCGCTCAGCGCGGCCGGTCTGCTCTTTCCAGGCTCAGGGGTGGCGGGCATGCTGTTTCTGGCCGTTTGCGCTATGGCGTTGGAATGGAAACCAGACAGTCGAAAAGTGGCAGGGTTAGTCATTGCAAGCGTGCTCCTCGCCGCTGCTGTGTTCAAACATGCAAACAGAGATCTAAACGCTCCGAGCCGCACGACTTGGATTGACGCTCAACCCGTTCAGATCGAAACGGCAAAGCTGGATGAGCCCTTAAAACCCGGCAGCTTATCCGCACGTATGGACGTTATGGACCACTTGGCCAATCACGACATGGCCGTTCTGGGAGAAAATATTTTCCTTCAGGGGGATGTCGCCCAAAAGGATTTCTGGTGTCTGGCGGCAAGGCAGACAGAGACGCAAATATTCATTGGCATTCAAAATGAACGAGGGCGCGGCGATCTGTGGCTCTTAAGCGGTGAGAGTTGCCCAAAGGGCGTAAAGGTCTATGAGCCGCGCGTGACAGTCCCCTGGCTCAATGGCCGCGCTGGCAATGCTATGAGCCAGCCGCAACCCTTTGCAGGGTTGAATTGGCTTTCGTGTTTTGAGGCCATGTCTTTGCGCCGCTGGTGGCAACTGGATAGCAAACGCCCCGGCGCGTTCGCCATTTTATATTCTAACACAACTTGGGCAAAGCGAACGCCAGTGGCCTTGCTGGATAAAATCGCGCGGCTCAACGCACGGCTTTTCGGGTTGAACCTGTTTCATGCGCAAAAAGACACATCCATTCTTCTGATCAATTCAACGAAGGAAGGCACATAATGCACCGCCTAGAGCTGATAAAAAGGCAAGCAGGGTTGGCGCGCGAGACGCTCCTGTTCTGCGCAGCAATTGCCGCGCTGGCTTTTCTAGTCGTTTCATTGAATTTGATCACCTTTAATTCTTCACCAAGCGTGCCAATTGGCCTCTACCGCGCCGCGCATCCTGACCGCGCCACATATGTCTCGTTTTGTTTGAATGAGCAGCATAGAGGCCAGGCCTTTTACGCGCGTGCCTGCAACCCGGATCAGCCAAAGGGGACGCCGCTCATCAAACGCATTGGCCCGAACGGCGATGATAACTTCATTGAGGTGATCAGCACACATCCCAAGGGGCTCGATAGTAAACTTCTGGGATACATACCTGCCGCTGACATCCTCAACTTTTGGGTGCCTTTATGGACGAGCGGCCGAGCGAGGTAAAACATGAAAAAAACCCCTCAAGATAAAGAAAAAGAACTTGCAGAGCTTGAGGCCAAAATTGAGGCCGTGAAAGCGCGCGAAGAACAAAAGCTTGTGACACTTGCGCGCAAAGCCGGGTTTTTTGATGTCAAGCTCAGCGCGAAAGACATTGAGGCCGTGTTTCAGGATATTTTGAAAAACCACGCTTCAAAAAAATTATCACAACTCAAAAGACTGGAGGATAAACGCATGCGAACAAAATCTGGCATATACCATGCCTCGCGCAAAGAAGATGCACGCAAAAAGATACTTCTGGGCGCGTTTTTAATCGATCAGTTTAAACAAAACCCCGATTTGCTGGCAAAATTACAACCGGAGCTGCGCAAATTCCTAGAGCGCCCGCACGAAGATCGCACAGTGCTGGCCAATAAGAAAATTCTGGCCGAGTTTTTAGGCGCAAACGATGGCTGAACACAAACAAGAAGCCATCGTATTGGGCGCTATTGCGCTCCTCATCGCGCTGTTGCCCACGCTCTGCTTTCCTATTGCAAGATTGGCGGGCGTAACATTTTGGATTTATGCGCCCGTTGTGGCATATTTAATGGCGTTTTCAGTCGCGCTGGCATGGGCTCTTTTGGCCGGATATAGCCTGCCAATCCGATGGATTTGGACGCTTTTGCTTTATTCGTTCTTTGTTTGGATATTTATGCCGGTCGTCAACTTGGGAAGCGGGCCGGGCTTTATACTCGGCGCGCCCTACCGCGCGGTGTTTCACTTTCTCATTCACAACAATTTAACCGGTTTGGGAAACGAAATTGTTGTCCCCGGTCAAGTGGGCCTTACGGCTGTCACCGTGATTTATTTTCTGCTGGCCTGTATTTCTGCAAGAATTATGTGGCGCAAACGCAGAGCTTTGTTTCGCGCGGGATTTGGAAACGAATACCGCTCACAAAGCTCTGTCTTTGGCGATGCCCATTGGGGACAATGGAAGAAAATGCAAAAGCTCATTTCTCCCGAAAACACCGGCATTGTTTTGGGCGAAGATTACGACCCAAGACGCAACCCCAAAAACTATGCGCATGAAGATCCCAAAACATGGGGATCGGGGGGCAAGCGCGCGCTCATAAAAATGCGAACAGGCTTTGAAAACGGGCACTCCTTGATCGTTTGCGGCTCTGGCGGCGGCAAAACCTCCAGTTTTGTCATGCCAACCTGCTTTGAATATCCCCAGAGCATTGTGGTTGTGGATCCAAAACGCGAGATACTGGAGACCTGCGCGGCCGCGCGCAGGGCCATGGGGCGCAAAACCGTTGAGGTTAATCTCGACAATGCGATTGATATCATCACCATTATGACGCCCTATTTTGACCGCGAAATGTTCAGCTTTCGCGATCTGGCCGAAATTCTAACGCCCAGTGCAAAGAAGTCAGAATTTTCCGACTTTTATGCCCGCGTAGTCATAGACTTCATTGCCGCAATGCTGGAGTATTATCATAAAGAAACCCAAGAGGATCCGTTTAGTTCTCTGGGCATCATTGTCGGTCAATCCGGAGAAGAGCTTCAAACAACCTGTAAAACAATCTCAGGCAAAACAAAACTTGCCTCTGTAAAAAAGATACTGGCCCAATTCGACGGAAAAGACAGTAAGTTTTTCACCTACTTTCATACGATTTTAAAGGAAGCAACATCGTGGTGCATGTACCCCGAAGTTGTCCAGGCCTTCTCTGCGCAAAGTCAACATAACCTCAAAGCCATCACTGAGGATGTCGATGTCTTCATCACGATCAAACGCAACCAGCTCAAGAACCTGCCCTCTGTGTTGCGCACAATTTTGGGTGTCATTGCATATGACATGGAAAACAGGTCATCACAAAAGCACGAGCGCTTAATGATTGTCGATGAGGCCGCCGTTGTTGGATATCTAAGCCTGTTTGAAACGATCAGGGATACTTCGCGCTCTAACAAACTGCATCTGATGATGATTTTCCAAAGCCTCGGACAGATATCTGATATCTATGGCCCTGAAGGCCTAAAGACATGGAAAACCGTCGCAGCATGTTCCTATAGCGCCATATCCGATGAAAGAGAGGCCAAAAGCATCTCGGAAATTGTCGGCACATACACCGCAGACATCGAGGGCAAAAGCAGCTCCAGCAATTCACGCGGCATTGGAATTACATCTGACACAATAGGCTCAACGGTGTCTACAAACGTGCAGCGCGCCCAGTTGATTAACCCCGATCAGCTGATGCGCCTGCCCGCGGACAGTCAGATATTAATCCTTTTGCGCCAGCCACCTCTTTTATGCGCAAAGGCCTTCTGGTTTCGCAGAGAAGAATGGAAAGAACGGGCCGGACAAGCCGCACCCGCCGGTCACAATGATACTGGGCTGGAAGAAAGGGAAGGTAGCGTGATCGATGAAGGCGACACATTCGCTCCAACTCCGCCCGAAGAACCCGTTATGTCTGCGGAAGATGAAGAGGTCGCGCGCCAGTATGATGAGATCCTCGCAGATTATAACAGCCTTCCCCCTGCGCTGCATGAATATCGCTGGAAACTGCGTAATCCCGATAGATCCCCGGAACTATATCCGGGCAAACCCCTGCCCAAACATATATTCATAAAGAGAGCTAGAATTTTCCGCGAATATATCGCCGAGCGCGATGCAGCCAAACGCGAAGCCGAAAATACCGTGAAAGCTCAAGAAAAAATAACCAAACAAGAGCCAAAAGAGCAACACACAACGCCATCAAACAGTTTGAAAGAGCAAGCTGCTCAAAATCCACAGATTGAAGGCTATGCTCCTGCAGGAAATAAACCCGCAAGTGACAATACCAATGTTCAGGATATTGAAGACGCCCAAGGCACATTGCCATTTGAAGCCGGCACAGTAAGCGGCGACGAGGATCAACAGCAAGCCCCTTCAGAACAGGCCATGGAAATGAATCAATACCTGAAATTATTTTCAATGGGGAAAATAAAACAAAATAAGCTTCTAAAAGAATTAGGAACAGAAGCACCCAAGTACCAACCAGATACTAAAGTTATCCAAGATGCACTGGCATTGATGAACCAAGGTAAACTTA
>CABZJG010000003.1 GCA_902525995.1 Paracoccaceae bacterium
GGTAAAAATACAAAATTGATAGATTACAAAAGGAATGGAACCACTAGTTTAACTGATGTGGTTTGGCCCCATATCCGAAACTGATTTGGGCCGCACTAGAGTTGAATTTAAGCTGATTCTTGAACCATCGCGAAACTGCCGTGATACTGACGCGATACCGATGGTGGATTTTGCGGTTTTAGCGCGGGCTGCGTTTGGCCAAGATGCGCTGCAATGTGCGGCGGTGCATGTTGAGCCGACGGGCGGTTTCGGACACATTGCGATCGCACAGCTCATAGACGCGCTGGATATGTTCCCACCGCACACGATCGGCGCTCATCGGGTTTTCTGGCGGCGGCGGCAGGTCATCGCCACTGGCCAAAAGCGCATTGGTAATATCGGTCGCATCGGCCGGTTTGCTAAGGTAATCGGTCGCGCCGATTTTCACCGCAGCAACGGCTGTAGCGATAGCGCCATAACCCGTTAAAACAACAACGCGACAGTCCGGGCGCTTGGTGCGCAGCACTTCAACCACGTCCAAGCCATTGCCATCTTCCAAGCGCAAATCAATCACCGCATAGGCGGGTGGCCGCGCTGTTGAAATCGCCCGGCCAGCCGCAACAGAGCCGGCTGTTTCAACAGAAAATCCGCGTTTTTCCATGGCTTTGGCCAGACGGCGCAGAAACGGCTCGTCATCATCTACCAACAACAGCGAAGGATCAGGACCTAAATCTTGTAGATTTTTCTCTGACACCGGAAAACCCCCTTATTGGCCTGTGCTGATAGGCTATTTAGTGCTGTTTACCAACGGGGTCAAACCGAACTGGGCAACACTTCATGATTTATCAATAAAGCACGCCGCTTTCGCCGCAAGCGCCTCGGGGCCAACATCGCGGCGAAAAAATTCGACAACCCCATGCTCGGGCAGCACCAGATAGGTCATGGTTGAATGATCCACAAGATAGTATTCATCATCGTCATCGTGGGCTTTGTAGTAGGTGCGATACGCCCGGCTGGCGGCTTTGACCTGCTCGGGCGATCCTGTCAGTCCGATGATACGCGGATGGATCGCTTCGGCATAGTCGCCAACCACCTCAGGCGTATCCCGCTTGGGGTCTATTGAAATAAACACAGGGGTGGCGGTTTTTCCATTTTCTTCAAGCACATCAACAGCTTCTGCATTCCGGATCGTATCCATCGGGCAGACATCAGGGCAAAAGGTATAGCCAAAATACACCAAAGAAGGCGCGGTAATGACATCTGCATCAGTGACGGTTTTTCCCGCGCTATCAAGCAGGTTAAACGGGCCGCCGATCTGGCCAACACCGCCGGCAACTGCACTGCTGCGACAACTGGCGAATTGGTCGCCCGAACGGTCTGCGAAGGGCCATATCCCAAGACTGGCAATCCACGTGACCAGCAATAGACAAACCACAGCAGAAGCGGCAAGTATGCTTAAAAAACGGAGCATGAATCACATCCTAATGGGCTTTCCTATCGCGTTGATTAGTAGCATGATGCAGCCTAAGGACAAGTCACAATTGGTTGAAAAGGTGCCATTGCGATGACAGATACGACTCTAAACCTGTTGTTCCAGCAAAAGCGTGGAAGCTGGATTCGGCTGCGGACATTGATTTTGCTGCGCTGGATTGCGATTGCCGGACAGGTGATTGCGATTTTCACCGCGATCCAGCTTTATAATTTACAACTTGAGCTGGGGCTTTGCCTTTTGGCGATAGGTGTTTCCGTTGGCGGTAACCTACTGGCTATGTACAGTTTTCCGGAAACCAAACGGTTGTCGGAATTTGAAAACATGATGATGATCCTGTTTGATCTTTTGCAACTTAGCTTTTTGCTTTTTTTGACCGGGGGATTGCATAATCCCTTTAGTATTTTGCTGCTGGCGCCAGTGGCGGTGGCGGCAAATGTGCTTAAACTAAGGTCTCTGCTGATTCTGGGGGGCACGGCCATTGCCTTGGTGACAATCATGGCCAGCTATCACCTTCCACTGCATACCGATCAGGGGTTTATTTTACGTATTCCTGATATTTTTGTATTTGGAAACTGGGCTGCAATCGTCATCGCATTGGTGTTTTTAAGCGTCTACTCACGCCGCGTGAACAGTGAAATGAACGCTATGGGCGAAGCTGTTGTGGCCACCCAAATGGCACTGGCGCGCGAGCAAAAGCTGACCGACTTGGGCGGCGTGGTGGCTGCTGCTGCCCATGAATTGGGCACGCCGTTGGCTACCATTAAACTGGCAAGCTCAGAGCTGATGGAAGAATTGTCTGACCGGCCAGAGCTTTGTGAAGATGCTGAATTGATCCGCGAACAGGCGGATCGCTGCCGCGATATTTTGCAATCTATGGGCAGAGCCGGCAAAGATGATCTGCATTTGCACAGCGCTCCGTTCAGCGAGGTTATTCGCGAGGCCGCCGAACCCCATCAAGATCGCGGTATCAACATTGAAATGGGCTCGCGGTCCAGTGATATGTCAAACCTTGCACAGCCCTTGGTCGAGCGGCGACCTGAAATCATTCATGGGCTTCGAAATATGGTGCAAAATGCCGTGGATTTTGCCCAATCACAGGTCTGGGTCGAAACCATTTGGAGCACAGAACAGGTGAAGGTTCGGATTATGGATGATGGACCGGGCTATCCTTTGCATGTCATTGGGCGCATAGGCGATCCATTTATGCGAGATAAAAGATCGGAAAATGATGATCCGAAACGTCCAGCCTATGAAGGCATGGGTTTGGGGCTTTTCATTGCCAAAACCCTGCTGGAAAGAACCGGCGCAGAGCTTTCTTTTTCGAACGGCTCACGTCTTGAAATTTTGGATGACAGTAAGGGCATGCCGACCGGCGCTAGTGTTGAAATATCTTGGCAACGAAGCGATATTGAGCAAGTCAACGGTGCGTTGGGTGAAAATAAGCAGATCAAAGCATAAGGAACGTCGGTCATGGGCAAATCTTCCCAATATGTAAGATGGCTATATGCCATTTCTATTCGGCCTGTCCTAGCAAGTGGCATTGACGGCCAATGACCCATAAACCTCTGAAAATTGAGCTAAAATCAGAACAGAATACCGCCAATTTGGCGCATCAGTTAAGCCATCATCTGGTGCCCGGTGATGTTGTGTTGCTCAGTGGGGAAATCGGAGCCGGAAAGAGTTATTTTGCGCGCTCGCTGATCCAATTTTCTCAGGATATTGCCGAAGATGTGCCCTCGCCGACATTTACATTGGTACAAACTTATAGCACCCGAATTGGCGAAATATGGCATGCTGATCTGTACCGGCTTGGCGCCACCGATGAAATTATAGAACTGGGTTTAGCGGAGGCTTTTCAAGAGGCTATTTGTCTGGTGGAATGGCCCGAAATTCTTGGAAGTCTTACCCCAAAAGACGCATTGACCCTCACGTTCAAAACCACGCCAACCCCCGGCCACCGCCAGCTTGAAATGAGTTGGACGGGTGGATCCTGGGCAGATCGGCTCTTAGGCTTTGGCTAGGCTTGGGGTGGCAGGTCACTCCAAAGCCACGGTCAGCGCTTTTCCTAACTTTTCTGTGATTTCGCCAATTTGATCTTCACTGACAATAAATGGCGGCGCAAGCAATATGTGGTCACCCTGTTTTCCATCCCGCGTTCCAGAATTTGGATAACAGATCAATCCCGCGTTAAACGCTGCTGATTTGATTTTTTTTGCGGTCTCAAGGCTAGGATCAAGCGGGGATTTCGTGGCACGGTCCGCCACCAATTCTATGCCCCAGAAAAGTCCACGCCCGCGAATATCACCAATGTTTTCGTGTTGCGCAAACTGCGCGCGCAAAGCGGTTTCCAAATCCGCGCCACGGCGTTGAACCTGATCAAAAAGGTTGCGGTTGATCAGTGCCTTTACCACAGCAAGCGCAGCAGCAGAGGCAACGGGATGTCCAATATAGGTGTGACCATGCTGAAAAAACCCCGAGCCCTTGGCGATGGTTTGATAGATCTCATCTGAGCATAGCATCGCGCCTATGGGCTGATAGCCCGCCCCAAGACCTTTGGCGATGCAAAGAATATCAGGGGCAACCTGATCAGCGTCACAGGCAAACATATGGCCCGTGCGCCCCATCCCGCACATCACTTCATCAAAGATCAGCAAAACACCGTAGCTATCACAAATCTCTCGAATGCGTTTAAAATAGCCGTTGACGGCCGGAACAGCCCCCAAAGTTGCCCCGACCACCGGTTCAGCGATGAAGGCCATGACGGTGTCTGGCCCGAGCCGAAGCAGCTCATCTTCCAGCTCTTGCGCCACCCGTTGACCATAGTCATAGGCGGTTTCTTGGGGCAGACGACCAACATATTCATAACAGGGGGAAATATGGCTCACGTCGATTAAAAGCGGGGCAAACTGGGTGCGCCGGAACACATTTCCACCAGCGGCCAATGATCCCAATGTATTACCATGATAACTTTGGCGTCGGGCAATAACGTGTTTTCTTTGCGGCTCTTGGCGTTCCACATGATATTGGCGCGCCAATTTAAGAGCAGCCTCCGTTGCCTCTGATCCTCCCGAGACAAGATAGACACGCTTAAGATCGCCCGGTGCGCGGCTGATCAAAAGATCGGCCAGCTCTTCGGCCGGCTCTGAAGTGAAAAATCCTGTATGGGCAAAGGCAAGTTGCTCGGCCTGATGTTGAATGGCTGCAATGATATCTGGATCACCATGACCAAGGCAGGACACAGCAGCGCCGCCCGATCCATCAAAATACTGCTTTCCGGAGCTATCAACTAGGTAACATCCTTGACCACCAACCGCGGTGGGAACCTTGGATTTAGAATGCCGTGGGAATATGTGGCTCATTGGAAAACCCCTTCTTGCGCCCGACAAGAGCGTGGGTAATACCCCGATAGTTTTGCAGCAGATACCAAGTTACCGACAGCGCAGGCGTTATCTGAAACAACGCGCCCGTCAGGCGCTTGGACATTATTCTCAAACCCTATTCTCGCATGACCGCCTAAAAAGATAGCCGCCAGTGCACAGCTTTGTTCAGCAGGTCCAAAGGCACAAACCGTCCACCGATAATTTGAACCGAGAGCACCGGTTAAAAAAGGAATAAGGTCTTCTGGGCGGGCCCGCACCTGAGGGCTGTATTGGCCCAAAACAAAAATCACATCTAGTGAGGTGTCCTTGATAATGCCCTCTTCAATCCAGTTTTTCAGCGTATGAAGGTCCTGCGTTGAATAGAGTATATGCTGAAGTTTCATACCTGTTTCGGCAGCCAACGCATAGGCTTTGCGTCCAAGCTTCGGATCGCGCGCCATCTCACGAATTGATAGGCTGGCCGCTTTGGGGCGCAGCTGGTCCAAACATGCAAGTTGATCTGCAACATCATAAATGTTCATGGACTCGGTTGAAATTTGCACCTCAAGTCCGGGTGCGGCGGCCTGAACAGCATCAATGGCGTCTTGGTACCGGTCTAGGCCAAGGGAATGCCGCCCCGGTGCGTCGCGGACATGTAAATGAATACCAGTCGCGCCTTTGTTTTGTGCTTGGCGCGCTGTATCGGCCAATTCCTTTGCGCTCATGGGAAGGTTGGCATGATCTTGCTTTGTCATACGAGCACCGTTAGGGGCCACCATCAAGTCATATGTCTTTTGCATCCACTCATCCCTTTCAACAAGACCCTGATCCAAATTATGTGCAAAGCCATATTTATGATTCTATTTGACATCTGAATTACAAAAACATTCAATAGCATCAGGAAATAACATATGTTATTTTTCGATCAGCAAAAAAAGGAATGATTCGCGATGGACCCAACATTAAAATCCAAAACAATTTCAAAGCTTAAAGATGAAATTGAGCACCTATCCCCACAGCTGAGAACAGCTGCAAAATACGTTATTGATAACCCTGCAGACTTTGGTTTGGACCCTATTCGTGAAACCTCGCGTAAGTCAGGAGTAAGTACATATACATTGGTTAGAACCGCCCACCGTTTGGGGTTTTCAAGTTACGAAGAGTTCCGAGAACCGTTTCGACATGCGCTTGTATCGACCTCAGAATTTATTCAAGAACCGGCCTGGGTTGATGAGCTGCGAGAAAGCGGAGATATTGGCCGGGTTCAAGCCGAGGCAACGCGCAATGCAATGTCAATAGTTCAAAGGTCACTTGAGCGCCAATCAACCGATGAGCTTAAAGAAGTGGTTGATACCCTACTTGCAGCCCGCAATGTCTATTTGACCGCTGTGCGTTCAAGTTATGCCATGGCATATTACTTTCACTATGTAGGCCGTATGGCATTGACATCATTGCAGTTAATTCCCCGAAATATGAACAGCGCCATTGATGAGCTTAACTATGCCGGACCCGGAGATGTTCTGATTGCAATCACCATCACGCCCTACTCTCGCGAAACTATTCAAGCCTGTGAATTTGCCAGAAAAAAAGGCGTCAAGCTGATCCTCATAACCAATTCAGACATTGTATCGCCAGAATTAAAACCGGAATATGTTCTGGTCACATCGGTTATCAGCACGCATCACTTCGGCTGCTTCACTGGCATGCTTGCTACACTTGAATTATTGCTGGCGCTATTGGTTAGCCGTGGTGGCGATGCGGCGCGCGAGCGAATCAAATCCTATGAAGATTTGCGAGCGGAAAACAATGCGTATTGGGTGCGAAAAAAAACATTAGTTTTTAGGTGACAAGCGGGCGTTAGTTCGCAACTCTTTTACACATTCAAAGGGCAGAACATGTCGTTCTGCTGATCGACTTGGGAGAACAAAATGAAATATAGTAATTGGTTTAGTGGCCTGGCAGCAGCAGCAGCTTTGTCTGTTGGAAGCATCGCGAGCGCAGAACAGCAGTTTATCTCGATCGGAACGGGCGGCGTAACCGGGGTTTATTATCCAACTGGTGGCGCAATTTGCCGTTTGGTCAACCGCGACCGCAAAGAGCACGGCATTCGCTGTGCGGTCGAATCCACCGGCGGGTCAGTCTATAACATCAACACCATCAAAGCCGGCGAGCTTGAGTTCGGCGTTGCCCAGTCTGACTGGCAGCACCATGCCTATAACGGGACATCAAAATTCTCAGACAACCCGTTCCCGAACATCCGCGCGATGTTCTCGGTTCACCCAGAGCCCTTCACACTTCTGGTTCGTGCCGACAGCGGCATCACTTCTTTTGAAGGGCTGAAAGGCAACCGTGTAAATGTTGGTAACCCTGGTTCAGGCCAGCGCGCGACCATGGAAGTTGTGATGGAAGCCTTTGGCATGGGCATGGATGACTTTAGCCTTGCAACAGAATACAAAGGCTCAGAAATGGCCAAGCAGATCTGCGACAACAACATCGACGCGATGATCTACACCATTGGTCACCCAGCTGCTGCGATTAAAGAAGCAACAACCAGCTGCGATGTAAAACTGGTTTCCGTAACAGGTGCGCCGATCGACAAACTGGTTGCCGACAACCCATATTACCGCGTTGCGACCGTCCCTGGCGGCATGTATGCGGGCAACCCGGATGACACCACCACCTTTGGTGTGGGCGCAACTTTCGTCACCTCAACTGATATTTCAGACGACGTGGCCTATATTGTTGCCAAATCAGTGATGTCAAACCTCGATGACTTCCGCAAACTGCACCCAGCCTTTGCAAATCTGGACGCGGCGCAGATGATCTCTGATGGTTTGTCCGCACCGCTGCATCCTGGTGCTGCCAAGGCCTACAAAGAGCTTGGCTTGATGAACTAAGAGCGGATCACATCTGTTCTTGAAAAAATACCCAGCGCTTTCACATTGCGCTGGGCTCTTTTTTAATTAGGGTATTCTTAAAAAAGTACGGGATGTAAAAATGAGCGAAGACGGAGCTAAATCAGCACAGGAAATGGTCGCGGAAACAGACTCAGGTGGACGTGTCTTAACCGGTTCGATGGGCAAAACTTTGTTCTACTTGTGTATTTTATGGTCTTTGTTTCAACTGTATATCGCATCGAAAGTTCCAGGGGTTTTAGCCCAAGCCACTGGTGTAAGCGATTTTGCCAATATCGTTGCGCAAGCACGCTATGTGCACTTGGCTTTTGCAATGGCGCTGGCAACACTTGCCTTCCCGCTTTTCGGCCATAAACGCCATATTCCGCTTTACGACTGGGCTTTGGTTGTCTTGGGGGTCTCAGCCTGTCTTTATCTGGTCATTTTCCGGTTTGAGATTGCCGACCGCCCGGGTCTTTGGACCACCACTGACATTGTGATGTCTGCCATTGGTATGATGGTTTTAATGATTTCAGTGTTTCGCACATTGGGGCTGCCATTGATGGTAATCGCAAGTGCTTTTTTAATGCTAGCCTTTTTTGGCGGGTATTCGGAGTGGGTGGGCAACGTCACAAATTATGGTGGCGCATCTTTCAAAAAGGCGATGGGCCATTATTGGATGCAGACCGAAGGCGTATTTGGCGTGGCGTTGGGCGTTTCCACAACAATGATCTTTCTCTTTGTTCTTTTCGGTGCTTTGTTTGAAAAGGCTGGGGGCGGAAACTGGTTCATCAAAGTAGCTGTTGCCCTTTTGGGTGCGCTACGTGGCGGCCCGGCCAAAGCAGCTGTTTTATCTTCGATGATGACAGGAATGATATCGGGGTCCTCTATTGCCAACACTGTAATCACGGGAACATTTACGATCCCGCTGATGAATCGGATCGGGTTTTCACGAGAAAAGGCTGGCGCAGTTGAGGTTGCATCCTCAACCAATGGCCAGCTTACGCCTCCTTTCATGGGAGCGGCCGCCTTCTTGATGGTGGAATACGTCAATATCTCTTACATTGAGGTGATGAAGCACGCTTTTCTACCCGCCGTGATTTCCTATATTGCTTTACTGTATATCGTTCATCTTGAAAGCCTGAAGTTAGGACTAAAAGGTCTTGAAAAGCCGGGACGCAACATCGGTGTTTTGATGATCCTCATCATGTTTCTTACCGGTTTTTTTGCAATGGCTGCGATTACAGTGGCAGCCATCATTTTCCGTGTTCTGCTTGAGCCCATAATGCCCGGGGCAACGGTTTATCCTTCTTTGGTCTTGCTAGGGCTGGCCTACTTAGCATTGGTGTTTGTCGCTGCGCGCTATCCTGATATTGAGATAGATGATCCAAATGCAGAGAGCCTTAAGGCACCAAGATTGACACCGACATTTCTGGCGGGTGCCTATTTCGCACTGCCAATTTTTGTTCTGGTCTGGAACTTAATGGTGCGCACTGAGCACATGGACCGATTGTCACCGGCTCTTTCGGTATTTTGGGCTACTTTTGCAATGATCATAGTCGCTTTGACCCACAAACCGCTCAAAGATATGTTTCGCGGCGGCGCTATGGCTAGCAGCGGCTATGCACGCGGTTTTCATGATTTGGTAAATGGGCTTGAAGCGGGCGCACGAAATATGATCAGCATCGGGGTGGCTACCGGTGCCGCTGGGATCATTGTGGGTACAATATCTTTAACCGGTGCCCATCAGATCATTGGACAGGTCATCGAAACCATTTCGGGTGGCAATCTCATTATCTTGCTCGTCCTAGTTGCAATATTATCGCTGATTTTAGGAATGGGTCTACCAACCACTGTTAATTATATCGTGGTTTCATCTCTTATGGCGCCTGTCATTGTGTCCGTCGGGGCGCAGTCCGGTCTTATTGTACCGCTTATTGCGGTTCATATGTTTGTCTTTTATTTTGGCATCTTGGCCGACGATACACCGCCCGTCGGCCTTGCAGCTTATGCCGCTGCAGCCATTTCGCGTGGGGATCCGATAAAAACCGGCCTGCAGGGGTTTAGCTATGATATTCGAACCGCGCTTTTGCCGTTCATGTTTATATTCAACACGGATTTGCTGCTCATTGATGTTGGCCCTGCCAAAGCCGTTTTAGTGTTTTTTGTATCATTGGTGGCTATGTTGCTGTTTGCCGCCGCAACCCAAGGCTATTTCATCGCCAAAAGCAGGCGCTGGGAAACAGCGGTGATCTTGTTGATTGTCTTCACTCTTTTCAGGCCAGATTTTTGGCTAAACGTGGCCCAAGACGAGTATACTGCATCTTCAGGGCCAGCTGCGATAGACGCAGTTGGATCCGTTCCGCTTGGAACACCAGTAAGGTTGGTCATATCGGCCCCTGACTTTGACACCGGCGAAGTTGGCACAAAAACGATTGTTTTGATACCAGAGCAAGACGCAGGCGGTTTAGAGCGCCTTAGTGCCGTGGGTCTTGATGTGTTTGAAGAGGGTGATGTTTTAAGGGTGGATGAACCTTTCCCGGGAACACCATATTTTGAGACTCTGGCAAACGAATATGATTTTTATGCTGATGAGCCCGTACAGATTATATCTGCCGAGGTTCCAAATGATCGCATGCCCAAAGAGATATTCTTTTTGCCGGCCTTTTTACTTTTGGGACTAATCATTTTGATACAAAGGCGCCGCGCAACACAGCCAGCGTTTTAAACTTATTAGGTTAAGGCAATTTCGCAGTTTGTTTTGGTGATCAGAATGGATTCATATATCACTGATCGCAGAGGTATTGAATTCTGAAAAACAACTTGAAAGAAGGCTACATTTCCAGTGTGGCCGACAAAACATAATGTATTATGAGTTTTGCCAAGTAATGTTCATTCAAAAATGATCAAGCCGCAGGCATTGGTCCTGCGGCTTTGTGAGAGCCTATATAATTTAAAAGCCCTAGAAGCGGATGTTGGTTTACTCACTGCTAGAGTCTGAACCACCATCAAACCAACCCAGTGGGTTTAGATTATAATCTTCTACGACACTACATGCAGAAAGCCCCAATACAACGATTGATAATGCAAGATATTTTTTCATTTTTTCGTTCTCCAAGTTTACTGCGTATATCAATGCCAAAATTATCAAAAAGATCAACCAATAAGACAGAAAGAAAGTAATTATTTTGGAATTTTTGCCTCAAAAATAGAACCATTTCTTCGATGGAAACGGATTTTTTATTTGGCTTAGATATCTTTTTGAATGTAACGATCTAAAGATATCAGATGGTTTGAGATTATTTGCCAAACAAACTATACTCAATCTTGTTTGTTAAAAGCCTTGTAGAAACTTTGAAAAGAAGTGGGGTTTTAAGTGGTAAGAGTATCTTTGGCAGCTTTTTCGATGATGGTCGGTTTCTGGTCGCAAAGCGCGCTTTCCGATGAAATGTTACCCTGCGGAATTATGTTGAAATTTGGTCAGGACGCCACAGGCTCCGTGGCCAATTACACCTTATCGGCTCAAGTCAAAAACCCCACGGGCCGATCAGTTTCCGGCGTATCCGTTCTATTTTATAATTCAAACGATAATTTGCTTGGAAACACAGAGCTAAATTGCAAAGAGCGCGGACACACGCTTGAGCCGGGCAGCACCGGACAATGCTCAATGTTACTGCAAACAATCGATGGAAAAATGATGGAAAATTTTGGAACTGAAATGTGGACAGCTATTGTGAATGTGCAACTGCAAAAACTGAACAGCATTTCCAAGTGCCAATTGCTAGGGTTTCGCTACACCAATCAGGATCGGCTTGAAAACATCACAAGCGGCAGCGATAAATAGTGAACGTAGAATGGGCGCGTTCAACGGGCGGTCGGTTTAGGTTAGTTTGTCACGCTCTAGTCTAATTTCCTCTAATTTTTTTTCACGCAAAAACTCATAATTAATGCCAGCCATTGCTTTTAGGGATGCCAACATCGACTGGCCGTTTTTGGTTGTAGAATCCAGCTGCTGTCCGGCAATGTCCAAAATCACCAAATACGATGACTTTTTTTCAATGTGTTGAAATGCCTTTTCGAAGTCTTCCGGTTGATAGCCCAAACTCGAGAGTTTGTTGACAACAAACTTATCATCTTTCCTCAAGCAGTTTAACGCCATATGCAACTGATAGCGTTCCTCACTGCTTGCGGTTTGTTCTTGATAGATGTTTTCTTCAAGGCATCCGTAGTTTTTTAACGCCTCAATCTCCAGATCACTGTCTTCTTTTGGCTGGACCAATGCAGTCCTAGAATACCCAACCAACATGTCATGCCCCTTTAAAAACCACTTTCAGAAAATTTAGTATTTATGTGAGTATGTAAGCAAATAGCCCCGCTGTAATCAATTTTATTGTCTCATAAGAACTTCAGTCCGACATTTACGGCCGATTGAATTCAACTTTTTTGGTGAATTCAGGGACATTCGATGACAGTTCATATGAAAAGCCGGGCGCTTTGCCCGGCCAGTATCTTGGGGAGGAAATATGAAAATGATCTTCTGCCTATTGATACGGCGCTTTGCTCTAATTGTTTAATGCTAAAGCCCTAAGGCCAATACTACGATAAAGAGTTTGCGCAGCTTATTTTGCTGCTTTTGGCTTTTTTTACCAAAGCCAAGTGTGTTTTGCTTTACTTTTCAACTGTTCAGTTAGTAAGCCTTTTGCAAACCATAGGAGTGCTTAACGTGAGCCAATTATTGTTTGAACTGCCCGCTTTACCCGTTGTTCCAATGTCAGACGGCTCCGGGCATTATCCGGTTGGAAGAATTTTTTGTGTAGGGCGCAACTATGTTGACCATGCAAAAGAAATGGGGGTCGAAGTAGATCGCGAAGCCCCTTTCTATTTCACCAAGACCCCTTGGACCGCGCAGCCCAGCGGCAGTGTATTGGCCTATCCCCCGGGAACGGAAAATTTCCATTATGAGATGGAATTGGCACTGGCAATCGGCACGCCTGTATTTCGCGCCAACAAAGACCAAGCGCTTAGGGCCATTCACTCCTATGGCTGCGCTCTGGATATGACACGGCGCGATTTACAACTTGCCGAGCGCGCCAAGCAGCGGCCGTGGGATTTGGGAAAAGATGTCGAGGGCTCGGCGGTCTTTGCCCCCCTTACACCTGCTCACAGCATGGGGGATATTGGGGCCCGGCGGATTCATCTGGCGCTCAACGGCAACGTGAAACAAGATGCACGCCTTAGCGATATGGTTTGGGCAGTCGATGAAATAGTGTCTCACCTCTCCCACTTTTATCATCTCCGCCCCGGGGATTTAATTCTAACGGGAACGCCTGCAGGTGTCGGACCGGTTGTGCCTGGTGATAAAATCACTGGTGGGATTGAAGGATTAGACCCAATTTCCTTAATAATTTCCGAGGCCGAGTAACCTGCATAACATGTATGCTTTAATCAAAAAACTGGCTCAAGTAATGGCCGTTTTTGGGGGGCTTGTCCTCACCTTTTTGGTTTTGTTGGTTTGCACCTCTGTGCTTGGAAGATCGGTTGGCACTTTGCTTCACGGCACCTTTATGCAATCAAATTTTGCCGATTTTTCCAATTGGGCGCTCGCGGTTGGGATCGGCGCGATTAATGGTGATTTTGAATTGGTAGAAGCTGGTATTGCTTTTGCAATATTTGCGTTTTTACCTCTGTGCCAATTGAGCGGCAGCCATGCTACGGTTGATGTTTTTACATCTAAATTTTCACGGCGCACCAATCAGGCGTTGCAAATGATTTCCGAGTGCCTTTTTGCGCTTGTTTTGGGATTGATTGCGTGGCGCCTATTCGCCGGTATGGAGGCAAAGCAGCGCTATGGTGAGACAACCTTTTTGTTGCAGTTTCCAATTTGGTGGGCCTATGCGGCCAGCTTTTCTGGCGCGGTGATCGCCGCCTTTATTTCCTTTTACATGGCAATAATTAGGATCCTAGAGGCCTTTAGTGGGCAACAAATGCTCCCTGAAAACGAAAGCGATGAACGATGAGCACCCTAGAAATTGGACTGGCCTCGTTTCCGGCGCTTTTGGCCTTAATTTTTTTACGCGTACCGATCGGTCTTGCAATGTTTTTGGTAGGTTTTGCAGGGTTATACCTTGTGACTGGCAGCTCCAATATGGCGTTGGCTAAAATGAAAAATGAAACCTACAGCACGTTTTCAAACTATTCGCTTTCGATTATTCCGATGTTTTTACTGATGGGGCAGTTCGCCACTCTTGGCGGGATGTCCCAGGCGCTGTTCAAAGCCGCGGAAAGCTGGCTGGGTCATCGCAAGGGCGGTGTGGCTATGGCAGCGATAGGGGCCTGTGCCGGTTTTGGCGCGATAGCAGGATCATCCTTGGCAACTGCGGCCACCATGGGCCGTGTCGCGCTTCCCGAGCTGAAATCCTATGGCTACGCGGGCGGGTTTTCAACGGCAACGCTTGCTGCAGGGGGAACATTGGGGATTTTAATTCCGCCTTCCGTGGTTTTGGTGATCTATGCCATCTTGGCCGAACAAAATATCTCAAAACTGTTTTTGGCTGCTTTTGTGCCCGGTATTATGGCTGCGCTTGGGTATATGATTGCGGTGTCGATCTATGTGCGCCTTTATCCTGATCGCGCAGGAACCCGGGCGCCGGTGCCCTACAAGGGTCGGTTCCAGGCTTTAGCCAAAGTCTGGCCGGTTGTGGTGATATTTTTATTGGTAATTTTTGGAATTGCTGGTGATTGGAATTGGTCACAAAACGGCATCCAAGCGCTGTTCACCCCCACCGAAGGGGCGGCCGTAGGAGCGTTTGGCGTTGGCTTAATTGCGTGGCGCAGCGGAGGGCTGACATGGTCCAGCTTGGTCGATAGTTTTCTGGTCACGGGACGGTCCTCAGCCATGATCTTTTTTATCATTCTCGGAGCCGGGTTTTACAATGGCTTTTTAAGCCTGACACAGGTGCCACAGGAAATCGCGGGCTGGGTTGTAAATCAGGGGCTCAGCCCCATGGGTGTTTTGCTTTTAATCTTGCTCTTCTATTTACTGTTAGGCTGTTTGATGGACAGTCTTTCAATGATCCTGCTCACTGTTCCGATCTTTTTTCCAGTGGTGATGTCATTAGATTTCGCCCTGCCGCCGGAACATCTAGCAATCTGGTTTGGCATCTTGGTTCTAATTGTGGTTGAGGTGGGCTTGATTACGCCACCGGTGGGGCTGAACCTTTTTGTGATCAATGCAATGGACAAAGAAACCCCAGCCGTAGAAACCTATAAAGCAGTTGGTTTTTTTGTGGCCACCGATTTGGTCCGCGTGGCCATTTTGATCACTTTTCCAGCAATCACTTTGTTCTTATTGCCCTAGTCGTTGGAAATTTTTTTAAAGCATCCTGCGCAGTAAGCCGAAAAGTTTAAGCGTTTACAGCAGCGCGTTATATTTTGTTTTTATCTGGCAATGATGCAAAAAGCCGCCCGAGGGCGGCTTTCTTTTTCTGTTGTCTACATCGTAGCGTTAGATCGCTGACAGTTCTTGCTCCAGATCTTTGATCTCGGCGCCACCAGCCATCAAGCGACGAATATCTTCGCCCTCAAGCTCGGCCTTGGTGCCTGACCCGATCACTTTGCCAAGAGCCAAGAAGGTGTAGCGATCCGCAATAAGTCGCGAATGGATTTCATTGTGCGTGATAAAGATGATCGCAATGTCACCGCGTGCACGCACACGTTTGATTGTTTTCAAAACTTCCATCTGCTGTTTCTGACCCAAGGCGGATGTTGGTTCATCTAAGATTAGAACCTTGGCGCCGAAATAAATTGCACGCGCAATCGCAAGTGTTTGACGCTGGCCGCCGGACATTGTGCCCACGGCTTGTGTTGGATCGGAAAAGTCGATGCCAATTTTCAACATTTCATCATGCGCGATTTGGTTCATTTCGTCCATGCGCAATGATCCAAACCTTGAGGTCAGCTCACGCCCCATGAAAAAGTTACGTGTCACACTCATCAATTGGTTGATCGCCAAATCCTGATACACCGTCCCAATGCCAGCGGCGGCTGCATCACGCGGGTTGCGAAATTCTCTTTTCGCACCCTCGATATAAATCGAACCACTTGAGGGCTGGTGCACCCCAGACAGAATTTTAATCAGGGTCGACTTTCCAGCACCGTTGTCACCCAAGAGGGCATGGACTTCACCGGGATAGACCGAAAGATCTACACCACCCAGAGCGATAAAGGGGCCGAATTTTTTCTCAATGTTCTCAACGCGCATGTAGGCTTGTTTTGACATGATTAGATCCCCCCTGTGATACGTTTGCGAATGCGCTCATTCGCGAACACAGCGGCCAACAAAACGGTACCAACGAACACGCGGAACCACGCACCATCGATCCAAGGGATAAAGAACACGGCATTGGCCACCAATCCAAATGTCACAGCGCCGAATATGACGCCGACAATGGAGCCAAAACCACCTGTCATCAGAATGCCGCCCACAACCGCGATCGCAATTGCTTCAAGTTCTTTGAACATACCTTTTGCAGCATCTGAGGAATTTGTATCAAACACTTGGCAAGTTGCAAAAATAGTTGCGCAGAAAGCAGAGAACATGAACAGGCCAATTTTAACGCGGTTCACAGGAACCCCGTTTGCGCGGGCGCTTTCTTTGTTATCACCGGTTGCGTAGATCCAGCTACCCAACTGAGTACGCGCAAGAACATACCAGGCCACACCGGCAATCAGGATGAACCAAAATAGTCGCGCATCAAACCCTGTCACCCATTGTTCCATCTTGCGGTTGATGTTCAAAAAACTGAGATAGTTGATCAAATCGAGCTTTTCCGACTTGGTCATATCGCCAGTGAATTCCAAGCCTGCGGAAACCTTTGTACCAATCCAGTACCAAGCATCAAACAGCCAGCCAAAGACCTCACCGCCCATTTGTTCGGCAAACCAACTTTCTTTTTTGAAATCAGGCAGGCCAGAAACATTGGTGTTTTGGTTGATCAAACGGAAGCAAACTTCTGTAAGTCCGCGCAAGAAGAACCAAAAAGCGAGCGTAACAATAAAGCTGGATAATCCCGATCGCACAACAATATTTCCAATGATCCACCCAAAGGCAAGGGTCATCGCAAGCGTGATCAGAAATGCCAGAAACGGTGTCGCCTCACCTAATCCGAACGGCAGGCCCCATTTCATCATGACTGCGATGGACATCCCTGCAAAGGCAATCATAGGTCCGATCGATAGGTCAAATTCACCCGCAATCATCAAAAGCGCGGCGCCCACAGCAATGATGCCAAGCTGCGAAATAATGGCGATGTTGTTTTTCAATCCGAGTGCGTTGAACGCTTTCCCCTCAGAAGCTATGGCCAAGGCTGTGATGATTAGAACCATCACAATGAAAGATCCAATTTCTGGCCGGCGTAACATACGCTGTAGCCAACCTTCGCGTTGGAGGCGGTCAGATTCACTTCGTTCCGACATTTTCAACCCATCTCTTAAAATTTTCTGTTCAAGTTATGGAAACAGGCGAGACTTTGCCCGCCTGTTCCGATCACAATACGTGATAAATATTAGCGGTTAACACCAGCTTGGCTTGCAACTGAATCTGCGTTTGACGCGTCAACAAAGCCCGGGCCTGATGGAATGTTCGCACCTGGCAGCATACCTGCGTTTGTGTTGTACAGGTGTAGAACGATAACCGGCATATAACCTTGCAAACGCTGCTGCTGGTCAATTGTGTAAGCCGCGTCACCTGATTTGATCATGTCCATAACCTCTGGTGAAAGGTCAAAGCATGCCAGGTGTACGTCTGCACCCACGTCTTTGATCGCTTTGTTTGCTGCCGCACATACGTGTGGACCAACAGCCAAAACGCCGTCGATTGATGGGTCAGCTGACAATGCAGCGGCGGTACGTGTTTCGATTTGTGTAACGTCGTTTGACACGTCGATCATGTTCAGATCGCCGCCCAAGCCTGAGAAGTATCCCTCACAACGGTCAACAAGCGCTGTATTGAACGCTTCTTGGTTCAAACATAGGCCGTTTGTTACACCTTCTGCTTTCGCGCGTGCACCTGCTTTTTCACCGGCAAGACGCTCTGGCTGACCAACGTGCATCAAGGCGCCAACTGCGGCTGATGACTCGAGGCCTGAGTTCATGGTGATCACAGGGATACCCGAGTCTGCAGCTGCGCGGATTGCGCCGCCCAGTGCGTCTGCGTCAGGCAGTGACACAATGATGCCATCTGGGTTTGATGCCGCAGCAGCTTCGATCAACTTGGCCATGCCTGACATATCGCCTGATGGGTCAAAGTTGTACTCAAAATCTGCGCCGATCGCTGCAGCTGCATCACGACCACCTTTTTCCACAACTGGCCAGAATGGGTCTGTACCTTGTGTGTGTGTGATCATGACATAGCGCTCAGCAAAAGCTGAACCTGCTACCATTGCAAGGGCAGCTGTAGCCAAAAGTAGTTTCTTCATGATAGTCCTCCCAAATTCGATGTCCGGTACATCCATGGTTAAATCCGGAACCCACCGTCAATTTTCCTGACAGTCGAGAAAAATAAACACAAGACAATGAAGATGTCAATTCGACCCTCTAAATCGATGCAAGATCGCAAAACAAGATGGTTAATTGATACCCCCCTCATCTGATGTGAAAATCGCGAGTTTGTCGTTTCAAGAAACAACAGAATCAGCTAATCATAATTCTGAAGGTTTTGCAACCGGTTGCAAAAATGTTAAAGAGGCCTCATAGTGCCTGCCTGTCGAATTCCGAATATAATCGGCTTTCAAACTATGGGGGAAGCTTGGCTGATGGCCATAACGCTGGATGATGTTGCAAAATTAGCAGGGGTATCGCGTTCAGCGGTGTCGCGCACCTTTACAGATGGCGCATCGGTTTCTTCGAAAATGCGCCGCAAAGTGGAAAAGGCGGCAAGCGAGCTGGGCTATAGTCCAAATTTTCTTGCCCGAAGCTTAACCACCCGCCGGACAAAGTTAATCGGCTTGGTATCGGACAACTTCCATAATCCTCTGTTTTTGGAAGTCTTTGATCAATTTACACGCGGACTTCAGGACCGCGGACTGCGGCCTTTGCTGGTTAATCTGTCAGTGGAAACCGATGCTGAAAGCTCGGCGCGAATGCTGCAACAATATTCTGTCGACGGGGTGATTGTAGCCTCCTCCACTCTGCCCCCTGCGTTTTCCAAAACCTTTCGGGATGCCGGAGTGCCAGTGGTGAATAGTTTTGGCCGCTATTCAAGTGACCCCGATATGCATATCGTCGGGATCGACAATATAGAATGCGGCCGGATGGCTGCGCATGAATTGCTCAATCGCGGCTATAAGAACATCGGATTTCTGGGCGGGCCAGAACCGGCCACCTCGACCCAAGACCGATTTACGGGGTTTCAAAACGAATTGCAAAAGCATCCAGAAGCAGTGCTGAGCTATAGTTTTTCCGAGGCTTATTCTTTTGATGCAGGGCGCAAAGAAATGCAGCGATTGCTGCGCGGGGCATCCCATGCCGAAGCTTATTTCTGCGGCGATGATGTGCTTTCCATTGGCGCTTTGAGTGCCATCAAAGAAGCAGGTTTAAACGTGCCAAGCGATATAGGGATCATTGGCTTGAATGATATGCAGATGTCCGGTTGGCAGAATATCAATCTAACCACAATTCGGCAGCCAATAGCTCAAATCATTAATGCGTCGATCGAATTGATGGTTTCAATGCTTGAAAAACCTGACCGCTACCCCGAGGCCCGTGTTTTTCCCTGCGCAGTGATCGAACGCGGCACGCTGCGCGCGCCGCAAGAAAATTAACGAAACATCGGCGGGCGGGCATCAACCCAAGTGCCATCCTGTTTGCCGGACGCGGCCACGGCAAACACCGCCGCCATCGAGCGCAGGCCCGCTTCGGCGTTTGGATACAATCCTGCAGCGGGATCCATAGGACGATTTTCTTTGCGCGCCGAAATTGCTTCGGCCAGATCACTGTAGATATTTGCAAAGGCCAAAGGCATGCCCTCGGCATGGCCTATCGTAACGCGGCTGCTGCGATCCGCTTCTGGCGACAGTCCGCTTTCGCCGCGTTCAATCACCTGAAGGCGCTCGTTCAATGGCATCCAATACAGCTGGTTTGGCTGTTCTTGCGCCCAGCGCAACCCGCCTTTTTCTCCAAAAACCTGAATGCCAAGCCCATGCTGGCGACCAATGGCAATCGAGGATGTCCAAAGCCGGCCAACAGCGCCGCCATCCATGCGGAAATTGACCATGGCATCATCTTCCAATTCGCGGCTCGCAAGACAGGAAACCGTATCAGCCGAGAGCTTTGTGACCTCTTGTCCAGTCACAAAACTGGCCATGTGCAGCGCATGTATCCCGCAATCTGCAAATTGCGCTGAAACCCCTGCCTGCGCTGGGTCATAGCGCCATCTGACGCGCGGATTATCTGCATCGGCTGCATCCGCATGATGCCCATGGTCGAATTCGGCTTTCACAAGCCGGATTTCACCCAAATCACCGCGCGCGATCATGGCGCGCATGTGGCGGACCAGTGAATAGCCGGAATAACCGTAATTCACCGCACAAATTTGGCCTGTTTTCTCAGCGATTTGTACAATCGCTTCGCCTTCTTCCACAGTCATTGTCATGGGCTTTTCACACAAGACATGAAAGCCAGCTTCCAAAAAAGCCTTGGTGATTTCAAAATGGGTCGCGTTTGGTGTCGCCACAGTGACAAGGTCAATGCGGTCCTCGCGGCCCGTTTCACCTGCCAGCATTTCCTGCCAATTCCCATAGGCCCGGTCTGCCGCCAACCCTAAACGCTGACCATATTCGCGGCCGGCTTCGGGCCGGTGATCAAGCGCACCGGCACTAAATTCAAAATACCCGTCGAGACCTGCGCCCAAGCGGTGCGCCGGACCGATCTGACTGCCTTCGCCGCCACCAATGAGACCCCATTTGAGTTTGCGCATGCCCCTACTCCTCGTTAAACCCGATCGACCGCAGATAGGTCCGGTTTATTTTGGCATCATCTATCGGCTTTACATCAAGCGTTGGGTCACAATCTTGCTCAATTGTGCACCAGCCTTGAAAACCGACTTCTACTAATATTTGCCGAACAGAGGGGAAATCAACGTCGCCCTCACCCAGATTGCAGAAAATTCCCTGCCCACATGCATCATAAAATCCGGTACGCTTAGCAATCACATCCGCTTTCACAGCAGGATCAATATCTTTGAAATGCATGTAGGAAATTCGGCCCACATGGCGACGCATAAAGGCCACAGGATCATAACCGGCATAAGAATGGTGTCCTGTGTCAAAACAGATTTTCAAGATCGAGGGATCAACCTCATCCAAAAGCCGCTCCAGTTCCGGCTCAAAATCAATAAACCCTGCGGCATGGGCATGGATACTCACGGTCAGCCCATACTCCTGGCTGCCAATTTTTGCACAGGTTGCAATACGATCTTTGAAGGCGGCCCATTCTGCCTGATCCATTTGTTCGGCCTCGGCGGCGCGGCCCGCAGTGGGCGCGCGGCGCGGCGAGATCGAGTCAATGAGCACGAGATGCTCCGCGCCGTGGGCCGTCAGCGCTTTGCAGGTGCGGTGGGTGCCATCCAAGACATCCTCCCATCCCTGTGCATCATGAAAGGGACGAAAAACCACGCCTCCGATCAACGTAAGATCATGCTCCTGCAGCGCCGGACCAAGAATATCAGGATTTTCAGGCATGAACCCAACCGGCCCCAACTCAATCCCCTTATACCCCGCCTCAGCGCAGTCTTTTAAAACGCTTTGCCATGTCGGGTTGCGCGGGTCATCGGAAAATTCAACCCCCCATGAACAGGGCGCATTGCCAATTCGGATTGTCATTCAAAGGCCCCTTTCACCGGCTGGGATGGATCAATACTTGTTGCGCATATCAGTTCTGGCTTTACACACATCCGTTTCGGTATTTCTGAGGACGGAGGAGAGTCATTTTTGACCATGGACCAGAAAATCAATTTGCAACCGGTTGCAAAACCAGTATCTATTGAGTCGTCGCTTTGCAAGTTGCAATTCACTACCTACGCCAAAAAGGATATCTTATGCCGCATCAATCAACTGTTTGCCTGACCACCGCTCAGGCGATTGTCAGGTATCTTGCCAATCAATTCATTGAAATCGATGGACAAGAGCAGCGCCTATGTGGCGGTGGCTTTGGTATTTTTGGCCATGGGAATGTAACCTGCCTTGGCGAAGCGCTTTATGACCACCGTGAGGCGCTGCCGCTTTACCGCGGACAAAACGAGCAAAGCATGGGGTTCGCGGCCGCAGGATACGCCAAACAATGGCTGCGCCAACGGTTTATGTTCTGCACGGCCAGTGCTGGTCCTGGTACATCCAATTTGCTCACCTCGGCGGCTTTGGCGCATGCCAACCGATTGCCGATGTTGATGCTGTGTGGGGATACCTTTCTGACCCGCCTGCCCGATCCGGTGCTGCAACAGCTTGAACATTTTGGAAACCCCACATTGAGCGTCAATGATGCGTTTAAATCAGTGTGCCGCTATTGGGACCGGATCACCCATCCGGCGCAGGTGATACAGTCGCTGCCGCAGGCACTGGCGACCATGCTTGACCCAGCAGATTGCGGCCCTGCCTTTATCGCATTGCCCCAAGATGTACAGGGGTGGAGCTATGAATTTCCATTAAGCTTTTTTGAAAAGAAAGTGCACCGCATTCGGCGTATTTCACCCGATCCGCTCGAAATAGAAGAGGCTGCCGCCCTGTTGCTTACTGCACAAAGACCGATGATTATTGCCGGCGGCGGCGTGCAATATAGCGGCGCCGTATCCGAGCTGACCACATTTGCTGAAAACCACAACATTCCCGTGGTCGAAACCATTGCCGGGCGCGCCAATATGATCGCCACGCATCCTTTGAATATCGGGCCCATCGGAGTAACCGGCTCAGACAGCGCCAACGCCATTGCGGCGCAGGCCGATGTAATTGTCGCGGTTGGCACGCGGCTGCAGGATTTTACCACCGGATCATGGACCGCCTTTGATGCAGAGGCCCGATTTATCGCCATCAATACCGCCCGCTTTGATGCGCTCAAGCATATGTCGCAACCGATTGTTGGTGATGCAAAAACTGCTTTGCCAATGTTAAGCGCGGCGGCACAGGGCCTGCCTGCGCCGGACGATTGGATGCAAACAGCCCAAGATGAGCGCCGCAAATGGGATGATTATGTGGCGCGCAATGTGGCGCCGGACAATGGCCCCAATTCTTATGCAAAAGCGATCGGCGTCGTCAACGCGCTGTGCGATCCCCGTGATCGGATTGTTGCGGCGGCTGGCGGCTTGCCAGCCGAGGTAACCGCAAACTGGCGCACATTGGATATCGGAACGGTCGATGTCGAGTTTGGCTTTTCCTGCATGGGATATGAAATCGCTGGCGGTTGGGGCGCGCGCATTGCCCAGACCGAGCGTGAGCCCGATAAAGACACGATTGTGTTTCTGGGTGACGGGTCATACCTGCTGATGAACTCGGACATTTATTCATCGGTTCTCAGTGGCAAAAAGCTTATTATTCTGGTGCTGGATAATGGTGGTTTTGCCGTGATCAACAAATTGCAGAACAACACGGGCAACGAGAGCTTTAACAATCTTATCGCGGATTGTCCGACCGTAGAGGCGCCGTTTGCGGTTGATTTTGGGGCCCATGCTGCAGCCATGGGGGCTATGGCCGAAACCGTGGGCAATCCGGGCGAGCTGGCCGAGGCGTTCAAACGCGCCAAATCCGCAGATAAGACCTATGTCATCACCATGCAGGTGGACGCTTATGACGGCTGGACCACCGAGGGACACGCCTGGTGGGAAGTGGGCACACCGCAAGTTTCCGAAAGCGAAAAAATCCGCAGCGCTCATGCCGAACAAGAGGCGGGCCGCAACGCACAAAGGCGGGGTGTCTAATGGCTGACCTAGACCGTATCAAAGGCAATAATTTTGTCATCATCGGCCGTGCGGGCATGGATTTTTATCCTGACCCGCCGGGCACCAAAACCGAAGAGGCTTCTATGTTTTTTGCCGCTTTGGGCGGCTCATCGGCCAATATTGGCGTAGCGATCAACCGCCACGGCGGCCGCTCGGCCTTGGTGACCTGCGTGTCTGATGATGCCATTGGCCGCTATTGTCTCAATCAGCTAGATCATTACGGTATTGAACGCCACCATGTGCGATCTGTTGGCGGTGAAGCGCGCAATTCGCTGGCCGTCGTGGAAAGCCGCACCGAAGATCATCAATCCATTATTTATCGCAATGGGGCGGCCGATTTCGAGATGGGGCTCGAGGATGTCGAGCCGGTGGATTATTCGGCCTATAGCGCCCTGATCACCACCGGCACTGTGCTGGCGGCCGAGCCCTCGCGCAGCGCCAGCTTTCGCGCTTTTGAGCTGGCCAAAGCAGCAAGGCTTCCCTTGATATTTGATCTCGATTACCGACCCTATAGCTGGCCATCGCCGCAGGTCGCCTCAGAGACTTATTCACGTGCTGCTAATTATTTTGACATTGTCATTGGCAATGATGTTGAGTTCGGGTTTATGGCAGGAAGCTATGAAAGGGGTCTTGAAAAAGCCCGCGACTTGGCCAAAACCACGGCGCAAATAGTGATCTATAAAATGGGTGAAAAGGGCGCGATCACCTTGACCCCCGATGGTGAGTTTCGCACGGGCATTTATCCGGTAAAGGCTCTAAAGCCAACCGGGGCAGGCGATAGTTTCATGGGCGGCTTTATTGCCGCGCTTGCAGCCGGACGCGATCTGCATGATGCTGTTTTGCGCGGCTCAGCTTCGGCCGCGATCGTTGTTTCAAAAGTGGGCTGCGCGCCGGCCATGCCCAATACCGCCGAGCTTGAAGCGTTTCTGGATGAACACGCCGGGCCAACACAGATTTAAACAGGACACAGCCAATGCATATTGCGCCTTTTAACAACCAAAACCAGCCGATCGTGGATATAGATGATACCACGGTGCCTTTGAATTACTTCAATATCGTCAAACTGACCAAAGGCCAGTCTTTCGACTATCAGGTCCCGGGTTATGAAACCTGCATCGTGCCTGCGACAGGATCTTTGGATATCGAGGTGGAAGGCATTCGGTTTTCAGCGCTGGGCAATCGCGGCGTTGATGTCTGGGACGGAGAACCTGAAGGCGTTTATATCCCAAGTGGTGCCAAAGCCACATTCACCTGTGTCTCAGAGAGCACTGAAACCTTCGTCGCCGGGGCAAAGTACGACAAGGTGCTAGCGCCTTTTGCTGTGCTGAAAGACGATATTGATCTGGTGCAATATGGCAGTGATGACACTAAAACACATCGCAAGATCAAACACATCCTAGGGCAAAAGCAACATGATAAAGTCGGCCGGCTGTTGGTCAGCGAACTGTTCACTGTCGGCGCGGGCGGGTGGTCGGGTTTTCCATCGCATAAGCACGACACAAACCGTCTGCCAGATGAAACCCGTCATGATGAAACCTATAACTTTCGCTTCCGGCCCAACCATGGATCGGGTTTGCAAATGCTGCAAAGGGTCGATAACGAGCCCGGCGATGCCTATCATATTGTGGATGGATCAACCATTTGTATCGACAAAGGCTATCATCCCTGCGCGGCCCTGCCGGGATATGAGATGTATTACTTTACCATTCTAGGGGGCTTAACCCAGCGCCCATTGGTGCAATATTTTCAACCCACACATGCCTATCAGGTGGAAACCATCCCCGGCATCAAGGATATGGTGGCAAAGTTTAAATGACCCTTGCAACCCTAAAACAGGTATTAAAGCCGGCCCAATCCGGCGGCTATGCTGTGGCCGGTTTGGTCACCCTTGGATGGGAAGATATGCGGGCCTATGTCGCGGCCGCCGAACAGGAAAATGTTCCAGTCATTCTTCAGGCTGGCCCCAGCTGCCGTGCCCATACCCCGTTGCCGATTTTGGGAAAAATGTTTCGCCATTTAGCGGAAGGTGCCTCGGTGCCTGTGGTGGCTCATCTAGATCATGGCTATACGTTTGAGGAATGCCAAGAAGCGCTTGAGAGCGGATTTACATCGCTCATGTTTGATGGGTCGCGCAAAGCTTTGGCCCAAAATATTGACGAGACAGCCGCGATTGTCGAATTGGCCCGATCGGCGCAGATTTCCTGTGAAGGTGAAATTGGCTTTGTTGGATATTCAGGCGGTGAAAATTCTGCCGGCACAGACCCGGATGAGGCGGCAAAGTTCGCGCGTGAAACCGGCGTTGATGCTATGGCGATTTCCATTGGCAATGTGCACCTTCAACAAGATCAGGAAGGCGGGCTTGATGAGCCGCGGCTGCGCGCGATCGAGGCGGTGACAGACGTGCCCTTGGTCATCCACGGGGGCTCGGGGGTGCCAGCCGCCCAGCGCCGCTACTTGGCGCAAAACTCAAAGATTTGCAAATTTAATATCGGCACCGAATTGCGTATGGCCTTTGGTTCGGCATTGCGATCCGCTGTAGAAGCTGATCCCACTCGTTTCGACAGGGTAGCCATACTCAAAGAAACGCACGACCCTTTGGTCGCCGCAACACGACATGTGCTAAAGGGTTTTAAAGCAAGGCAAGAAGGATAACACTGATGTTAAAACTGGCGCTTTTGGGATGTGGCCGTATCGGGCAGGTACATGCGCGCTCAATCAGCCAATTGGCTGACAAAGCACGTCTGGTCGCTGTTGCTGATGCTTATGAGCCTGCCGCACAAGAATTGGCTGCTGCCTCCGGCGCAGAGATGCGCAGCAGTGCACAAATCATGCAAAGCGATGATGTCGACGCCATCATCGTCGGCACTCCTACGGATACGCATTACCAGCTCATCCATGACGCTGCCGCCGCGGGAAAAGCCATTTTTTGCGAGAAGCCGATAGATATGTCTGCGGAGCGAATTCGCGACTGTATTGTTGCCGTCAAAAAGGCTAATGTCGCTTTTCTTGCAGCCTTTAACCGCCGGTTTGATCCAAATTTTTCCGACATTCAGGCCCGTATTGCCGCTGGTGAAATTGGCGATGTCGAGCTTATTACGATCCTGTCACGGGACCCCGCCCCGCCCCCGATCAGCTACATTAAATCTTCGGGCGGTCTTTTTCGCGATATGATGATCCATGATTTCGACATGGCACGGTTTTTACTGGGCGAAGAGGTGACCAGTATTTTCGCGGTGGGATCTTCCTTGGTTGATCCCGAAATTGGGGCGGCAGGCGATATTGATACGGCTGCGGTAACACTGAGCACCGCAAGCGGTAAAATATGCCAGATTTCCAATTCACGCCGCGCCAGTTACGGCTATGATCAACGGCTCGAAGTGCATGGATCAAAGGGAATGCTGCGCGCTGAAAACACGTTGAAAAACGGGGTTGAGGTGGCCACGCAAAATGGGTTTCAAAAAGCGCCAGCGCAGCATTTCTTTTTAGAGCGCTATGAGGAAGCCTACCGCCTTGAGATGGCGCATTTCATTGATGCTCTCAACAGTGGCCAAACGCCTTCGCCTTCTGCCAGTGATGGGTTGCAAGCGCAGCTATTGGCTGATGCCGCGGCACAATCGCTGGCCACCGGTTTGCCGGTTCGATTGGCAAACGATCCGGCGTAAAAACACGCAAGCTAACGCCAAAACAGCCGTAGGTATCCCTCAGAGCTGGGGGAGGTTATGCTTCGGGAAATCCTTTGCATCTGCACCGATCACCGATATGCTGATCCCTGCGACAGGCAGGCAATTGAGGCAATGAATTTTAAAACACAAAAACTTTTTGGACTACTGCCGGGTGTTGATTTCCCAAAGGCACTGGTGGATGGTCTTTGCGCGCACTTCAAAACCTATCCGCCGGATGCCTTGGCCCGCAGCCATATCATCGTCAATACCGAACGCATGCGCCGCCGCATCCGCCAGCTTTTTGCTGCAAAGTCCGATATTCTGCACCCCAAATTGCATGTACTCACCGATCTTGGCGGGTTTGCCACCGATCTAGAATTGCCGGTGGCGCCCTCATCGCTCAAAAACCGCTTTGAGCTAATTGCACTGATTGACAAGCTGCTTCAATCACAACCCGATCTGGCCGCACGGTCCGCGTTGTTTGATCTTGCCGATAGCCTTGCCAGTTTAATCGACGAAATGCAGGGCGAGGCGGTTGATCCTGCAGCCATCAGCGAGCTGAATGTGTCTGACCAATCCGGCCATTGGCAACGTATGCAGGCTTTTTTAGCCATTGCGCAAACCTATCTAGATGCCCGCCAAACGGATCCTGACAAAGAGGGGCTTCAGCGGAAAATTGTAACGCATCTGGCCAAAAAATGGGCCAAGAGCCCAATTGCCGAACCAGTTATAATAGCCGGTTCCACAGGATCGCGCGGCACCACGCTCGAGCTGATGAAAGCGGTCGCCCAATTGCCGCAAGGCTCTATTCTACTGCCTGGGTTTGACTTTGATATGCCGCAACCGGCGTGGAATGATCTGGCCGAGGCGCTGAGTGCCGAGGATCACCCGCAATATCGATTTTATAATCTGCTTAGCATTTTGGGCCAGACCCCTGATCAGGTCAAACACTGGCCTATGGGTGATGCTGCGCCCCATCCCAGAACTGCCTTGGTATCCTTGGCATTGCGCCCGGCTCCGGTGACCGACTGCTGGCTTGCCGAAGGGCCAAAACTTGCCAATCTTGCTCAAGCTACCGAAGCCATGACCCTGCTGGAAGCGCCTGATGCGCGGCATGAAGCACTTGCCATTGCGCTGCGCCTGCGCCAAGCCGCAGAAGAAGGCCAAAGGGCAGCGCTTATCACCCCCGACCGGCAGCTCACGCGGCAGGTGACGGCCGCGCTTGATCGGTGGGATATTTTACCAGATGACAGCGCGGGTATTCCGCTTCCGCTCACACCGCCGGGCCGATTTCTGCGTCATGTTTGCGGCCTCCTTGCCGCACCTTTGACCACCGCCCAACTGCTTGCATTGCTCAAACATCCCCTGACCCACAGCGGCGGCGCCCGCGGTGATCACCTATTGCTCACCCGCGAGCTTGAATTGCACCTGCGCAAGAAGGCCATTCCCTATCCGGAGACAGCAGTGTTAAGGCGATGGGCAGCTAGTCAACCTCACGACATGGCCGCAGATTGGGCTGAATGGGCAATTCGCTGTTTCACCGACCAAAACACCGATGGCCTAAATGCGTTTTGTGACTTTTTTGATCAGCACATTCGCCAAGCCGAACTCATCGCGGCAGGATGTCAGCCCCAGCCAGAAGAAGACAGCGGTGCGCTTTGGGCCAAAAAGGCCGGCCAAGAGGCTCGCGCTGTGATTGCCGATATCGAAGCTGCTGCCGAGCATGCAGGTATCATGTCGGTTCAGGATTATAGCCATATCTTCAACGGGGTCCTCAGCCAGAAAGAGGTGCGCGATCACGACACGCCGCACCCACATCTGCTGATATGGGGCACCTTAGAAGCGCGGGTTCAGGGCGCTGATCTGGTGATCTTGGGCGGTTTAAATGAGACAAGCTGGCCGCAAGCGCCGAGCCCCGATCCATGGCTCAATAGAGCCATGCGCAACGCGGTTGGGCTTTTGCTTCCCGATCGGCGTATCGGGCTTTCGGCACATGATTTTCAACAGGCGGTGGCGGCAGAAAATGTCTGGATAACAAGGTCTAAGCGCTCTGATGATGCTGAAACCGTCCCGTCCCGCTGGCTCAACCGGTTAACCAATTTGCTCAGTGGTCTCACTGACAACGGCGGCCCGCAGGCACTTGATGCAATGCAAGACCGCGGCGCGCATTATTTGGCACTGGTGGGTCAATTTGAAGCCTGTGAGCCCAGAGCGGCAGCCACACGCCCAGCGCCGAGGCCGCCGCTCTCCGCGCGCCCCACGCAGCTTTCGGTAACCGAGATTAAATCGCTGATCCGCGATCCATATGCAATCTATGCAAAGCGCGTTCTGCACCTGCGGCCGCTCGAACCGTTGGACCAAGCGCCCGATGCCAAACTGCGCGGCATTATCGCCCACAAGGTGATGGAAACCTTTGTGCGCGACTGGGAAAAGTATCCCCTCATCGATCAAGAGCAGCGGTTTTTGGATCTATCGCGGACTATCTTGGCGGAAGATGTTCCATGGGCTGTCAGCCGTATGTTTTGGCAGACACGGATGAAAAAAGTGGCAAGTGACTTGATCGCACAGGAAACCCACCGCCAAAGCCATGGCGAACCGATTGCCTTTGAGCATCGCGGCCATTTGGCCATAGACGGTTTGAATTTTACCCTCTCTGCCATAGCCGACCGGATTGACCGCGCCGAAGACGGCGGGCTGCGCATTTATGACTATAAAACCGGCACGCCCCCGACACCCGATCAACAGCGCGTTTTTGACAAACAATTGTATCTTATGGCAGCGATTGCCGAACATGGCGGGTTTCAAGAAATCGACCCTGCGCCGGTGACAGCAGCTGCCTTTATCGGCATTGGCGGAAGTTACAAAGAACAAATCGCGCCGTTTGGCGATGAGCCGCTCGAGAGCGCCTGGAAAAAGTTCAAAGACCTAATCGCATCATATCAATCTTATGAGCAGGGCTATAGCGCGCGCCGGGCGCTCTTTAGTGTGAAAGATTTTTCCGATTATGACCAGCTTTCAAGATTTGGAGAATGGACCCTGAGCGATACGCCCATACCAGAGGATTTAAAATGATCCGCGATGCTGCCACCCAGCGCCAAGTGCAGGCTGCGCATCCGAATATGTCCACATGGCTGTCTGCCAATGCGGGCTCTGGTAAAACCAAGGTTTTGACAGACCGTGTGGCGCGCCTGTTGCTCAGTGGAATTTCGCCCGAACATATTTTGTGTTTGACCTATACCAAGGCTGCGGCCAGTGAAATGCAAAACCGGCTTTTCGAAAGGTTGGGCAAATGGGCGATGCTCGGCGATAAAGCTCTAGGCCAAGAATTGATCAAACTCGGGCTTGACCAAACCCCTGATCGTGCCACTCTGCGCCGTGCGCGCGCACTTTTTGCCCGCGCGATAGAGGCGCCAGGTGGATTAAAAATTCAAACCATCCATTCCTTTTGTGCGACAATTTTGCGGCGCTTTCCGCTAGAAGCAGGTGTCAGTCCTCAATTCAAAGAAATGGAAGAGCGCGCCGCGGTTCTTCTGTGTAATGAAGTTTTGGAAACCATGGCGCAGTCTGCAGATGCACCATTGGTTGATGCGCTATCGCTCTATGCCGGTGAGCATTCTTTGGAAAAACTTGTCCAATCGGTGGTAAAATATCGCCACAAACTTCAGCTTGCAGCGCCCCGCGGCGAAATATGGGCGCGCTTTGGCCTTGCGCCGGGTTTATGCGAAGAGACGGTTTTGTCAGAGGTTTTGAGCAAAGAACATCTGGACTTGATTGCCCGGGTTATTCCCCATTTGGACGGGGGCGGGAAAACAGATGTTAAAATGGCCGCCCAATTGCGCCGGATCACCCATGCCTCTTTTAGAGCCCTTGCGATCCTTGAAGGCGTATTTTTATTCGGGGGCTCTGCTAAAAACCCTTTCGGGGCCAAAATTGGCAAGTTTCCCAGCAAAGATTTGCGCCTTGGGGTCATGGCCGAAGATATGCCCGAACTGGAAGAGCTTATGCTGCAAGTCGAGCGTCTTCGCGAAACACGGCTTTCCTTGCAGGCAGCGCAGAAAACAGCAGTTTTGCATGAATTTTCTGCCGCATTCCTACCCCGCTATGAACGCCAAAAACAACTGCGTGGCTGGCTTGATTTCGATGACTTGATCTTAAGGGCGCGCAATCTTTTAAGTGATCCCAAAGTGGCCGACTGGGTGTTATACCGTCTGGACGGCGGCATTGATCACATTTTGGTTGATGAAGCCCAAGATACCAGTCCAGTACAATGGGATGTCATCCAGTCCTTGGCCCAAGAGTTTACCAGCGGCCAAGGCGCGCGCGCGGATGTGGCCCGAACCATTTTCGTGGTTGGGGATAAAAAACAGTCAATTTATTCGTTTCAAGGCGCTGATCCGGCCGAATTTGACCGCATGAAAGATGAATTTTCCGAGCGCCTTAAGCAAAGTGAAACACCGCTATTAGACACCACGTTAGAGTATTCCTTTCGCTCTTCATCTGCGATCCTCAGCGTGGTTGATCAAACCTTTCAAGAGCATATCAGCTCGGGCTTTGCAGCAGACCAAAAACACCGCGCCTTTAAAACCGATTTACCTGGCCGAGTTGATTTATGGCCCGTTATTGATCCTGTAGAACGGCAAAAAGATACCGAATGGCAGCGGCCAGTGGATTTGCTTGGGCAAGACAACCATCTGGTGCAATTGGCCAATGAGGTTGCGCGATCCATTGATCAGATGATTTCAGACCGCACTCTTTTGCCGCAGGGCCCAGATGAAAAGGGCAACTATCCTGCGCGGCCCGTTGCACCGGGTGATTTTTTAATATTGGTGCAACGCAGGTCAGACTTGTTTCATGAAATCATACGCGCCTGCAAAGCTAGAAATTTGCCGATAGCTGGCGCTGACCGGCTTAAAGTGGGGGCAGAGCTGGCAGTGCGTGATTTGGCAGCATTGTTGTCTTTTCTTGCCACGCCCGAGGATGATCTTTCCCTTGCGATCGTACTGAAATCGCCACTTTTTAATTGGGATGAGCAAAGGCTGTTTTCTTTGGCACATGGCCGGGGAAAGCAGTTCTTGTGGCAAAAAATGCGCAGCTCAGCCGATGCATATAAAACTGAATTAGCTGTGCTTCGTGATCTTTTACAGCAGGCTGATTTTCTTAGGCCGTTTGATTTGCTGAACCGTATTTTATCGCGCCATGATGGGCGGTCAAAAATCCTGTCACGCTTAGGGCCTGAAGCCGAAGATGGGTTAAATGCGCTTTTATCGCAAGCGCTGTCATATGAACAAAACGACGTGCCAAGCCTCACAGGGTTTTTGGTTTGGATGGAAACCGATACATTGGAAATCAAACGTCAAATGGACGCCGCAAGCAACCAGATACGGGTGATGACTGTGCATGGTGCCAAAGGTTTGGAATCGCCAATTGTTATTCTGCCTGATTGCGCGCATCGCCAAATGCGGTTGCAAGATGAATTAATCGATGGCTCGGACGGGGTGATTTGGAAGACCAAGTCTGATGAAATGCCTGATGTGGTGCGACGGGCTGCAGCTGAAAAACGGCTATCAGAGATGTATGAGCGTGACCGCCTGCTGTATGTGGCCATGACGCGGGCGGAAAAGTGGCTTATGGTTGCTGCTGCTGGCGACATCGCAGGCGAGCCAACGGCGTGGTACAGCAAAGTTCAAAGCGCGATGCAGCACGCGGGTGCGGTTGAACACTCTTTTGGTCTTGGTAAGGGGCTGAGGGTTGAACATGGCATCTGGCCAAGCAGCGCCGAAATTGGTTCCTCCAAAAAAGGCGCCATTTCCATTTCCCCTCCGGACTGGGTAAACAGCCCGCCCCCCGAAATCCATGAGCCAGAGGTACCTCTTAGCCCGTCAGAGCTTGGCGGCGCTAAGGCGCTTTCCCATGAGGACAATTCGGATGAGGCCGCCGCTAAAAAGCGCGGCATTCAAATTCACAAGTTGCTCGAAATACTTCCTGATGTGGATCAAAGGCTCTGGTCACAGCAAGGCCCTTCTATATTGGCAGCAGCAGGGGTTGCAGCCGAGCCCGTTGAATTTTCCGCGCTAATGCGTGAAGCAGCCGGTGTGATTCAAAACCCTGATCTAGGATTTTTATTTTCACCGAATGCTTTAAGTGAAGTTGGTATTTCCGGGCAACTTTCCCCACAGCATCCAGAGCAGATGAACGGCGTTATTGATCGGTTATTGGTTCGGGATGAAGATGTTTGGGTTGTTGATTTCAAGTCCAACGCAAATGTTCCAAAGGCGCCATCAGATGTGCCCTTGGGGCTATTACGGCAGCTCGGCGCATATACAACCGCCGTGGCCAGACTTTATCCGAACCATATCATTAAGCCTGCGATTTTATGGACCAAATCAGCACAATTGATGCCGATTAGTTACGCTCAGGTGGCGGCGGAAATTTCTAAGGTTGAGCTCTCTTGACGTTTGAAGGGCGCGACCCTAGTTTTGCACAGTGTGAGCAGGTCACGATAGGAGACAAAAATGGCGACAGTTGCGGTAACAGATGACACTTTCGACGCAGAAGTAAAAAACTCAGACATTCCCGTTGTGGTCGACTTTTGGGCCGAATGGTGTGGTCCCTGCAAGCAAATTGGCCCCGCATTGGAGGAACTTTCCAATGAAATGGAAGGCCAGATCAAGATCGTCAAAGTGGATGTTGATAATAATCCCAACTCACCCGCAGCGATGGGTGTGCGCGGCATTCCCGCTCTGTTTATTTTCAAAGATGGTCAGGTGATTTCAAATCGTGCAGGAGCAGCACCAAAGGCAGCTCTGCAAAGCTGGATCCAAGATTCAATCTAGCCCATCCCTGACAAAAATCTGCACATCGGCAACATTTGTGCCCGTGGCGCCAGTTACAAGCAAATCATCCGCTAATGAAAGCGCGCGGTTGCTGTCGCTTTGGCTAAGCAATTGCCCGATG
>CABZJG010000004.1 GCA_902525995.1 Paracoccaceae bacterium
AGCGGGCCGAGAGGCGGCGATTACATCCGATATTGCGGGAACAACCCGGGATGTTATCGAGGTACGGATGGATTTATCCGGCTTTCCTGTGACTTTTCTGGATACCGCAGGTCTTCGGGATACGGCGGATGCTATTGAAAAGATCGGTATTGATTGGGCGCTATCGCGGGCAGAATCGGCCGATATGACGGTTGTTTTATCCCAAGATGGAACGGTGCCCTTTGCTGCGACGCTGCGCCCTGATGATATTGTTATAAAGTCAAAATGTGATCTTGATCCCGGCTCTGAGGGTATTTCGGGTTTGACCGGTGCTGGGATTGACGATTTGGTCAAGAAAATCACAGATGTGCTGGCTGGCCGGATGATGAAAGATAATGTGGCCACACGCGAGCGGCATCGGATTGCGCTGCTAAAGGCATCGCAGTATCTGAGTGTTGCGATCAGTGTTCTTAAGCGGGGGCCTGATCATTATGAATTGGTCGCCGAAGAGCTTCGGAGTGCGATCAGCGCGCTGGATAGCTTAATTGGACGGGTTGATGTAGAAATGGTTTTAGATGAGATATTTTCCAGCTTCTGTCTGGGAAAATAAGGAGTGTTTCACGTGAAACATTTTGATGTGATCGTTGTCGGTGGTGGACATGCGGGATGCGAAGCGGCAGCGGCGGCCGCTCGGCTAGGTGCAAAAACCGCTTTAATTACATTGCGCCAAGCCGATTTGGGCACCATGTCCTGTAATCCAGCGATCGGCGGGCTTGGAAAAGGCCACCTGGTGCGAGAAGTCGATGCCCTTGATGGTATTATGGGAACGGCCGCAGATCAGGCGGGTATTCAATTTAGGCTTCTCAATCGCAAAAAGGGTCCGGCTGTTCAGGGGCCGCGCGCGCAAACAGATCGTGATTTATATCGCAGCGCCATTCAAAAGTTAATTTCTGCGCAGAAGAACTTGCAGGTTATTTTTGGTGAAGCGGTCGACCTTATCGGCAGTGATACCAAGGTAGCTGGGGTGCGGCTGCGCGATGACAGTGAAATCACCGCCACTTCTGTGGTGTTGACCACCGGAACATTTCTGCGTGGGGTGATACATATTGGCGATGTGTCCCGGCCCGGTGGGCGTATGGGCGATGATCCCTCTGTCAAATTGGCCGAGCGGATTGACGAGTTTGGGCTAAAACTGGCCAGGCTGAAAACCGGAACACCGCCGCGGCTTGATGGCCGCACAATAAATTGGGAAAACCTAGAACAACAACCCGGTGATCCGGATCTGGTTTTGTTTTCTTTTTTGTCCAAGGGCGTCAGCGCAGATCAGGTTCCCTGTGCAATTACCCATACAAATGAAAAAACACATGAAATAATTCGCCAAAATCTAGAGAGATCGGCAATGTATGGTGGGCATATCGACGGAATTGGTCCGCGCTATTGTCCGTCGATAGAAGATAAAATTGTCCGCTTCGCTGATAAACCCTCGCATCAGATTTTTCTGGAACCTGAAGGATTATCTACAAAAACGGTGTATCCCAATGGGATTTCGACCTCTTTGCCCGAAGCGGTACAAGAGGATTATGTGCATTCTATTGTCGGGCTTGAGCACGCAAAAATCCTTCAGCCCGGGTATGCGATTGAATATGATTTTGTTGATCCGCGGGCTTTGGATTCCAAACTGGCGGTTAAAGGTGTTGATCAACTGTTTTTAGCCGGGCAAATCAATGGAACAACGGGCTATGAAGAAGCGTCGGCGCAGGGGCTGGTTGCCGGGCTGAACGCAGCGGCTTTGGCGTTAGGGCGGCCAGAGATTACCTTTTCCAGATCTGACAGTTATATCGGGGTGATGGTTGATGATTTGATTTCGCGGGGCGTGACCGAACCCTATCGAATGTTCACTTCACGCGCCGAGTTTCGTCTATCTTTACGGGCTGATAACGCGGACCAACGTCTTACGCCACGCGGGATTGAGGTCGGGTGCGTTACGCCAAAAAGGCAGAAATCCTTTGAAAACAAACAGAAAAAACTGGAAGATCTGACCAATCACCTAAAATCTGATACCTATACACCAACCCAGCTGTCCAAAGCGGGCATCCGCGTGACCCAGGACGGATCTCGGCGCACGCTGTTTCAGGTCTTGGCTTTTGCGGATGTCAGCTTCAAGGATTTATGCACATTGGATGTGCGGTTAGAGGCTGCTGATGAAGAGATTTCTGAGCAAGTGGCGCGGGATGCATTATACTCCAACTACATTACTCGACAGCAGAAAGACATCGAAGCGATAAAGCGCGACGAAGCCCAGAAAATACCTGAGGCGTTTGACTACAACAGCTGTGAAGGGCTATCCGCTGAGTTAAAATCAAAACTGATCGCAGCACGGCCTCGTAATTTGCGTCAGGCGCAAAAGGTCGAAGGCATGACGCCTGCCGCGATTATGTTGATTTTGGCAAAGTTGCGGCAGCACAAACCCAAAAAGACCGCATAATGCGCCATCGTTTGATCTCGGGGGTAAATGTTTCACGTGAAACAATAGAAGCGCTAGAGCATTTTGCAGCTCTAATAGAAAAATGGACTGCGAAAATCAATCTAATTTCCAAAGCATCACTTCCGGATCTATGGAGCAGGCATATCCTCGATTCAGCGCAATTGATAAAAACCTGTCCAAGAAACATTCAAAACTGGCTTGATTTGGGAAGCGGTGGCGGTCTTCCGGGTGTGGTTGTTGCGATCCTTGCAAAAGAACTTATCCCGACGCTGACGATGACCATGGTTGAAAGCGACAAGCGGAAATCGGTGTTTTTACGCACCGCAATTCGGGAACTGGACCTTAATGCAGTGGTAATAAACGCACGCATTGAAAAGCTGGACCCTGTGCAAGCTGATGTTATATCAGCCCGGGCACTGGCCGAATTGGATGTATTATTGGCTTTGGCGGAACCGCATTTCGAAAAAAACACAGTTTGTTTGTTTCAAAAAGGCGAAAACTGGCAAAAAGAACTCTCAAAGGCACAACAATCGTGGTCTTTTCAGTGCGATATAACTAAGAGTGAAACCCAACCGGGCGCGATTATACTAAAACTGGGAGAAGTCAGCCGTGCATGATCCAACACGCAGCAAAACTGCAAAAATTGTATCGGTTACCAATCAAAAAGGCGGCGTGGGCAAAACCACTACAACCATTAATCTTGGCGCAGCTTTGGCTGAGCTGGGAAAAAAAATCCTGATCGTGGATCTTGATCCCCAAGGAAATGCATCAACGGGATTGGGGGTAGATCCAGAGGATCGCGAATTCACCACCTTTGATCTATTGCTCGAGGATGCCGATCTGACGGATGTGATATCAAAAACCGAGATTGACGGGCTTTCCATTATTGCTGCAAATATCGACCTAAGCTCTGCAGATATTGAGCTTTATTCCAATGAAAAACGCATTTTTCTTTTGCATGATGCGCTGCGGCAGCCCGCAATGGATCAGTTTGCCTTTGATTATATCCTGATTGATTGTCCGCCCTCGCTGACTTTATTGACGGTGAATGCGCTGGTGGCATCGCATTCGGTGCTTATCCCGCTTCAAAGCGAATTTTTCGCGCTGGAAGGTTTATCGCAGCTGATGCTGACAATCCGTGAGGTGCGCGAATCTGCGAACCCCAATTTGCGGATCGAAGGAGTGGTGCTTACTATGTTTGATGCGCGCAACAACCTGTCGCAGCAAGTTGAAAAAGATGCCCGGGATAATTTGGACGAACTTGTGTACAAAGTGATCATACCCCGCAATGTTAGGGTAAGTGAAGCGCCATCCTATGCCATGCCGGTTCTGGCCTATGATACAGGGTCAAAAGGTGCTTTGGCCTACCGCGATATGGCTTTAGAGTTCTTAAAAAATAACCACGATACCCAGGCAACATCCACGGCCTAAAGGAGCAACCATGAGTGAAAAGAAATCAAAATCACGAGGTCTTGGCCGTGGCTTATCGGCATTAATGGCTGATGCAAATGTGCAGAAAGCACAAAAAAAAGAAGAAAAACAAGAGGTTAGTAGTTTTTCGACAGAGCAAACTGTGCCAATTGAGAAAATATTCGCCAACCCCGATCAGCCCAGACGCACATTTGAACCGGATCAGCTGAAAGATCTTGCCAATTCTATTCGGACCAAAGGCGTTCTTCAGCCATTGATTGTCCGCGACCGCCCGGATCATCCCGGAGAATATGAAATTGTTGCTGGCGAACGCCGCTGGCGTGCAGCGCAAATGGCGCAGCAGCATGATCTGCCTGTGATCCGCCGGTCTTTTACCGATACCGAGGTTCTTGAAGTTGCGATCATTGAAAATATACAGCGCGCCGATCTTAATCCGGTCGAAGAGGCGTTTGGTTACCGGCAGCTGATGGATAAATTTGGCCATACTCAAGAACAGATGGCCGAGGCGCTTGGGAAAAGCAGAAGCCATATCGCCAATCTTTTACGTCTTTTAAGCCTGCCGCCCGATGTTCAAGAGTTTTTGCGCGACGGGCGCCTTAGTGCGGGGCATGCGCGCGCCCTAGTGACTGCGGAAAACTCCACTTTGCTGGCTGGCATTGTGATTTCCAAAGGACTTTCTGTGCGCGAAACCGAAAAACTGGTGAAAAAGGCGGCGAACCCGGATGCAAACCGAGGCACAGCCCCAAAAAGCCGGTCCGCAATGGGCGAAAAAGATGCCGACACAAAGGCGCTTGAGGGCGATCTTTCAGCCGCGCTGGGGCTCAAGGTTGTTATTGATCATAAAGCCGGCAGCGAAGCAGGCCAGATTTCACTGCAGTATACGTCTTTGGATCAATTGGATGACCTGTGCCGAATTTTAAGCGCGCCAAATTAATCTGGCGCCTCTAAGATGGGCGCGCAATTGCATTGCCGGCCTGCTCTATCCAGCAAGCTCGCGAATGATATGATTTAAAACTGGACGGCCCCTTTGGCTGGCTGAAATAGCGTTATTTGACACTGATATTAGACCCTGATCAAGCAAATCTGCTATTTTATCCGGATCAAGATCACGCCCACTCAGGGCGTTATATCGCGCCCGATCAATGCCATCATTGATCCGAAGCCCCATCACCAAATATTCCGCCGCCTGATCTTTCGCCAAGAGCGGCTCGTTAACCTTATCGCCGCATCCTTTGCCCACAGCTTCGAGCCAGTCGCTTGGATTGCGAAATGCGGCGGTTGCATGCCGCTGGCCATTGATCGTCAAACGGCCATGTGCGCCGGGCCCAATGCCAGCGTAATCACCATAACGCCAATACACCATGTTATGTTGGCACTCAGCACCCGGTTTGGCATGATTGGAAATTTCATAGGCTGCAAATCCAAACTTGCTGCATATATCCTGCGTCGCTTCAAACAGATCCGCGCCAATATCTTCATTTGGTAGACCGGACAGCTTTCCAACCGCATAGCGATTGCCAAAAGCAGTTCCTTGTTCAATGGTCAGCTGATACAGCGAAACATGATCAACAGCCATCGACAGCGCTTGCTGCAACTCAAACCGCCAATCTGAGAGGGTTTGATTTTGCCGTGCATAAATCAGATCAAAACTGATACGATTAAAAGTGCTTCGGGAAATATCAAAAGCCAAATGGGCTTCTTTGACACTGTGCAACCGCCCTAAACGCTTTAAATCGGCATCATTTAATGCCTGAACACCCAGGGATATGCGGTTTACACCGGCTTGTTGATAGCCCTTAAACCGACCAGCCTCAACAGATGTAGGGTTGGCTTCCAAGCTTACTTCAAGATCATTCGATCTTGGCCAAAGCGAAAAAATTTTCGATAAAATTTGATCAACCAGATCGGGGCTCATGAGGCTGGGCGTTCCACCACCAAAAAACACCGTCTTAAGCGGCCGCGGTCCAATGGTTTGAAACAGTCGGTCCAATTCGCTCAAATAGGCGGTAACCCATTGTTTTTCTTCTATTATTTCTTGAACATGACTGTTAAAGTCACAATAGGGACACTTGGCAGCGCAAAACGGCCAATGGACATAAATGCCAAAGCCGCCATTTTGCCAATCTTCATTCAAAACAGCCTGCAACAAGTTTGCGGAACGCATACGCGCGATGACTGATTTTATTTTTTTCCCAGCGATCCATTTCCCCAAAGGTTATATCGTATCCATCTGGTTGAAAAATCGGATCATAACCATGACCCTGATTTCCGCGCATGGGCCAAACCACCTGTCCGGGCATAATGCCGGGGAAAACCTCATCATGACCATCGGGCCAAGCCATGACCAAGGTACAACAAAACCGCGCTGTTCGAGGATGCGCCGCACCGCGCTGGTCAAGCAAATCGTTCGCTTTGGTCATTGCCATTACAAAATCACGACCGTTGGGGGTCTCTGCCCAATCTGCCGTATAAACACCAGGTGCGCCATCCAGCGCATCGATTTCAATTCCACTATCATCGGATAGGGACGGAAGGCCCGTGGCTTGCGCTGCTGCATGGGCCTTGATCCTTGCATTTCCAACAAAAGTTGTTTCCGTTTCATCCGGTTCGGCAAGGTTTAGCTCGGCTGCGCCTTTAACAGACACGGAAAATGGGCGTATCAAGCTGGCAATTTCCTCTAGTTTGCCATTGTTATGGGTGGCCACCACGAGCGTGTCGCCGGTGAACTTACGGGTCATGACACCGCTGCCAGTTGCTTGGCAACCAATTGGCCAACCCCCAATTCAGCCAAATCAACCAATTGGTCCATCTGATCGCGTGAATAGGTTGCGCCTTCTGCGCTCATTTGCACTTCTATCATCTGCCCATTTCCAAGCATGATGAAATTACCGTCAACACCCGCTTCGCTGTCTTCTGGGTAATCCAAATCAAGCACCGGCTGACCGGCATAAATACCGCAGCTGATCGCCGCAACTGGTGAGGTAAGCGGATCGGTTTTTATAGCGCCTTGCTTTAAAAGCTGGTTTACGGCCAGCTTTAGAGCAACCCATCCACCGGTAATTGAAGCGCATCTGGTGCCGCCATCGGCCTGCAGAACATCACAGTCAACAGTAATTTGCCGTTCGTCCAAGGCAACCCTATCAACACCGGCCCGAAGGGAGCGGCCAATTAAGCGCTGAATTTCAACTGTTCGGCCACCTTGTTTTCCGCTCGTGGCTTCGCGGCGCATGCGTGAACTTGTTGAACGCGGCAGCATTCCATATTCAGCTGTGACCCACCCCAGTCCAGTCCCCCGAATAAACGGAGGAACGCGATCCTCAAGCGAGGCGGTGCACAACACATGGGTGTCGCCCATTTTTATAAAACAAGACCCTTCGGCATGTTTGGTTACATTGGTTTCAATTGAAACTTCGCGCATTTGGTTTAATTCTCTGCCAGAGGGTCGCATGGAAAATCCTTTCACTGATCCCCAGATGGATATAAGGGGCTAGCATAGTTGCGCAAGCCCGATTGACCTTTTCTTTGTAAAACCTTTAATGACAAAGAGCCGTGGACAAAAGATGACAGAAAACAACAGCATGTTTGAAGAGATGAACGATCGCTCGCGCGAAGTGTTTCGACGCGTCGTTGAGGGCTATCTTGAAAACGGCGATCCCGTTGGCTCACGCACCTTGACCCGAACACTTAACGAAAAAGTTAGTGCAGCTACTGTGCGCAATGTGATGCAGGATCTGGAATATTTGGGGCTTTTGGACAGCCCCCATATAAGCTCGGGCCGTGTTCCTACAGAAATGGGCCTAAGAATGTTTGTTGACGGGCTTTTAGAGGTTAGCACATTAGACGAAAAAGACCGTGAAAAACTGGATAAGACCGTTGAAAGCAACAGTCAGGACGTGGGCGGAATGCTGGACCGCGTTGGCTCTGCACTTTCGGGCATCACCCACGGCGCTTCGCTTGTTTTAACGCCCAAACAAGAGCAACCCATTAAGCATATCGAATTTGTTTCTTTATCCCCGGACCGCGCTTTGGTGGTGCTGGTTTTTGCCAACGGCCAAGTTGAAAACAGATTGTTCACATCGCCCAAAGGTCAAACCCCCAGCGCGATGCGAGAGGCCGCCAACTACCTAAACTCAATGATTCGCGGGCTCACATTGAGCGAAGTTTTACAGCTGGTTGAGACAGACGTTCAAAAACGGCGGCAGGAAATTGATCACCTTGCACAGGACTTGGTGGAAAAGGGCTTGGCGGTTTGGCACGATGAAGGCGACCAAAACGAGCGTTTGATTGTTCGGGGTCGAGCGAATCTATTAGAATCAGAGACCGAAGAAGCCGATCTTGAACGCATTCGCGCCCTTTTTGATGACCTTGAGCGCAAGCGTGATATCGCCGATTTTCTGCAATTAACCGATCAGGGCGACGGGGTTCGCATTTTTATTGGCTCTGAGAACAAACTTTTTTCACTTTCGGGTTCATCTTTGGTGGTTTCTCCTTATATGAACTCTGACCGGAAGATAATTGGTGCAATCGGTGTTATTGGCCCCACGCGCCTGAACTATGGACGGATTGTGCCGATTGTGGATTACACGGCACAATTGATCGGAAAGCTCATTTCCGATCGAAGCTAGAGGTGCGATATGGCAGAACCAAAAACCGAAGAATTTTTGGACGAGATTGAAAAGGCAGAAATTGAAGAGCTTGGCGACGAGTTAATAGATATTGATGAAGAAGCTGCAGAGTTAGACGAGATTGAAGCCCTAAAGGTCGAAAGAGATGACTTTCGTGACCGTTTCATGCGCGCTTTGGCTGATGCAGAAAATTCACGCAAGCGGGCCGACAAAGACCGCCGTGAAGCTGAAAATTATGGCGGATCTAAACTCGCACGCGATCTCTTGCCGGTTTATGACAATCTAAAACGCGCAATCGAAGCGGTGGGTGATGAGCAAAAAGAAGCTGCCGGCGCTTTTATAGAAGGTGTCGAGCTTACACTGCGGGAATTGTTAAAAGTGTTCCGCAGCCATGGGATTGAACCCATATCGCCCGAAGTTGGTGATAAATTTGATCCACAATTGCACCAAGCCATGTTTGAAGCGCCGGTGCCGGGAACAAAAGCCGGTGATATTATTCAGGTATCCGCCGAAGGCTTTATGCTGCATGACCGTTTGCTGCGCCCAAGTCAGGTCGGCGTGTCCTCGACCCCCGCTTCTTAAACCGGCGCACAGGCCTTGCCACTTTCACCTCAGGGTGGGTGGTTTACCGCTCTAAAAGCTCTTTTAACTCATAAAGCGTTTTTAACGCTTCTTTGGGCGAAAGGTCATCTGGGTGAATATCTTTGATCGCCTGTTCCAGTTGCGACGGGCCTTGGGCTGTTTTCGGGGCAGGGGTTGCGGAAAACAAAGGCAGATCGTCCATCAGGCTCTGCTTTTTCTCTGATCCCTGACGATCACCGCTTTCTAATGTTCCAAGAACCACCCGAGCGCGCTCAACGACTGCCTCTGGCAAACCGGCCAATTTTGCAACCTGCACCCCATAGGACCGATCAGCAGACCCTTTGTGCACGTGATGTAGAAATACAACTTCGCCTTCCCATTCTTTGACCCGAACAGTGGCGTTTTCCACATTCGCTAGACTTTTGGAAAGTGCGGTCAATTCGTGGTAATGCGTGGCAAAAAGCGCCCGTGCTTTATTGACCTCATGCAAATGTTCCAGAGTTGCCCATGCGATGGATAAGCCGTCATATGTGGCGGTTCCCCGACCAATTTCATCCAGTATGACCAAGGCCTTGCTGTCAGCTTGATTTAAAATAGCAGCAGTTTCGACCATTTCAACCATAAACGTTGATCTACCGCGCGCCAAATCGTCCGAAGCGCCCACGCGGCTGAACAATTGGCCAACCAATCCGATATGCGCGCTGCTTGCCGGAACAAAGCTGCCCATTTGTGCCAGCAAGGCAATCAGTGCGTTTTGCCGCAAAAAGGTGGATTTACCGGCCATGTTTGGACCGGTCAGCAACCAAATAGCGCTGTTTGATAAATCACAATCATTGGCGATAAACGGATCACCACTGTTCATCAGCGCATGCTCAACAACCGGATGCCGGCCCCCCAAGATGTCAAATGCACAGCTGTCGTCAACCACTGGCCTGCACCAGTTGTTTTTTTCCGACAAATCCGCAAGTGAGCTTGCCAAGTCAATTTCAGCTAGGGCTTGCGCCGTGGTTGAAATGGTTTCCGCTACATCCAAGATCGCTGCTGTAAGCTCAGCAAATATGCGCTTTTCAATTTCCAAAGAACGATTTCCGGCGTTCAAAATTTTGGTTTCAATCTCAGAAAGCTCAACGGTGGTAAAGCGCACCTGATTGGCTGTTGTTTGCCGATGGATAAAAGTTTCCGCGAGCGGCGCGGCCAGCATTTTTTCCGCGTGGGTCGCAGTGGTTTCGATAAAATACCCCAGCACATTGTTATGTTTGATTTTCAGCGATGATATGCTGGTTTTTTCAATGTACTCTTTTTGCATCGTGGCAATCACGCCGCGCCCTTCATCGCGCAGCTTTCTGGCTTCATCCAGATCTGCATCAAAACCGCTGGCAACAAAACCACCATCGCGCGCCAGTAAAGGCGGCTCGCTCACCAAAGCCTGATCCAAAAGCTCAATGAGCGCGTCGTGGCCGGTAAAGGATGCATTCAAAGTTTCCAGCGCGCGTTTCAGATCAAGTCTGCTGATAAGTGGGTCCATGTCTTTGGCTTGCTCTAAGCCATCGCGAATATTGGCGATGTCCCTTGGCCCGCCGCGCTCAAGCGATAGCCGCGAAAGCGCACGGTCCAAATCGGGAACCGCTTTTAACATATCGCGCAAAGCGCGCATTTCATTTGGGCTGCTCAACATGAGATCAATAAGGCTTTGACGATTTTCAATAACGTCAAGCTGCAATGAGGGGGCTGATAGCCGCTGCTCAAGCAATCGTCCGCCCGCTGCGGTGACGGTGCAGTCAATTGTTGCCAGCAAAGATCCTGCCCGCCCGCCGGACAGCGCTTGGGTGATTTCAAGATTGCGGCGTGTGGCTGCATCAACCTGCATCACCTTTGAGCTGGCATCCCGCACGGGCGGCCGCAACATCGGAAGCCGGCCTTTCTGCGTGATATCCAAATATTCAATAATCGCGCCCAAAGCAGAAGTTTCGGCGCGGCCAAAATTTCCAAATGCATCCAAAGCGCCAACATCAAAAAGGGATTTAATGCGCTTTTCTGCCGCTGCGCTGTCAAAGGCGGCAGCGCCCAGCGATGTGGTTGGAACGCCGGCATCATCGAATATTTGTGACAACTCCTCATGCACCGAGCTTGACAAGATTACTTCGCTTGGCTGCAGCCTTGCAAGCTCTGGGCCCAATTGAACCAGCGCAAGGGGGCTTACACACAGCACGCCGGTAGAAATATCCACCCAGGCCAAAGCATAGGCATCGCGGACTTTGGAAAAAGCAGCCAGAAAATTATGTTGTCTGGGCTCTAACAGTGAGTCTTCGGTTAATGTACCGGGGGTAACCAGGCGCACAACATCACGCCGCACAACGGATTTGCTGCCGCGCTTTTTCGCCTCTGCCGGGCTTTCCATTTGTTCACAAACGGCAACGCGAAAGCCCTTTCTTATCAGGGTCAAAAGATAATTTTCCGACGCATGGTGCGGAACGCCGCACATCGGTATTTCTTCGCCCTGATGTTTGCCGCGTTTGGTAAGCGCAATATCAAGCGCTTCGGCGGCGGCAACAGCGTCGTCAAAAAATAATTCGTAAAAATCACCCATGCGGTAAAACAGCAAAGCATCGCGGTACTGCGCTTTGATGTCCTGATATTGTGCCATCATTGGTGTCACGAAAAACTCCTCACGGTAGTGCTGGTAACTTAGCCATAGCTGACAGAAGGGGAAAGTCGAAAACGAACCGGTTGAAGGTTATAAAATTGCGCGCTAAGACTAATTTGCGCAATAAAGGGATTTCCAATGTCAAAGTCAAAAATTACGCGAGAAGACGCGCTGGCCTTTCACCTCGATCCCACGCCGGGCAAATGGGAGGTGGCAGCAACCGTCCCAATGACAACCCAGCGCGACCTGTCTTTGGCATATTCACCGGGCGTGGCTGTTCCCTGCGAAGAAATAACCGAAAACCCCGAGCTAGCCTATGATTACACAAACAAAGGAAATCTGGTTGCTGTGATCTCGAACGGTACGGCTGTTTTGGGTCTTGGTAATCTGGGCGCGCTGGGCAGCAAACCGGTGATGGAAGGAAAGGCTATTCTTTTCAAACGCTTTGCGGATGTGAACAGTATTGATCTTGAGGTGGACACGGAAGATCCGGATGAGTTCTGCAAAGCGGTGAAATTACTCGGCCCCACCTTTGGCGGCATAAACCTAGAAGATATCAAAGCTCCGGAATGCTTTATTATCGAACAGCGTCTGAAAGAGGAAATGGACATTCCGGTGTTTCATGACGATCAACATGGAACCGCCGTGATCTGCGCAGCTGGATTAATCAACGCCCTGCACATCAGCGGCAAGAAAATCGAAAATGTTAAAATCGTTCTGAACGGGGCCGGCGCTGCCGGTATTGCCTGCATTGAGCTTCTTAAAACAATGGGTGCGCGGCATGAAAACTGCACCGTCTGTGACACCAAGGGCGTGATTTACCAAGGCCGCACCGAAGGTATGAACCAATGGAAATCAGCCCATGCTATCAAAACCAAAATCCGAACGCTGGAAGAGGCAATGCGCGGTGCAGATGTGTTTTTGGGCGTGTCCGTCAAGGGCGCAGTGACCCAGGATATGCTTGCATCAATGGCGGAAAATCCGGTGATTTTTGCTATGGCAAATCCCGACCCTGAAATCACACCAGAGGAAGCGCGCGAAGTGCGCGCCGATGCCATCGTTGCCACCGGGCGCAGCGATTATCCAAATCAGGTCAATAATGTTTTGGGGTTTCCCTATCTGTTTCGTGGCGCGCTCGATATTCATGCACGCGCCATAAATGATGAAATGAAAATCGCCTGTGCTCAGGCGCTGGCGGATCTGGCGCGTGAAGATGTCCCGGACGAAGTGGCCATGGCCTATGGTGAAAAACTAACCTTTGGGCGCGACTATATTATTCCCACCCCATTTGATCCGCGCCTGATCTACCGCATTCCTCCCGCTGTTGCGCAGGCTGGTATGGAAACCGGTGCTGCCCGCCGGCCGATCATTGATATGGAAGCCTATGAGCTGACTTTAAAGACCCGCATGGATCCAACCGCAAGCATTTTGCGCAGCATAAACGATCGCGCCCGCGCCGCTCAGGCGCGTATGATTTTTGCCGAAGGCGATGATCCCAAAGTACTTCGGGCAGCGGTAATGTACCAAAGATCCGGTTTTGGCAAAGCTTTGGTGGTTGGACGCGAGCATGACGTTAAAAGTAAGCTTGAAGCCGCAGGAATGAGCGAAGCCTTTCAAGAACTGGAAGTTGTCAACGCCGCAAATACCGACCACTTAGAAGCCTATAAAGATTTTCTTTATTCTAGATTGCAACGCAAAGGTCATGACCGTGCTGATGTGCACCGGTTGGCGGCGCGCGATCGGCACGTCTTTTCAGCATTGATGTTGGCCCATGGGCACGGGGATGGCCTGGTCACCGGCGCTACGCGCAAGTCAGCACATGTTATGGGGTTGATCAACCATGTTTTTGATGCTGATTCAGAGCACGGAGTGGCAGGTGTTACGGCGGTTTTGCATCGCGGCCGGATCGTATTGATTGCCGACATATTGGTTCATGAATGGCCCGAAGCCGAAGATTTGGCAAATATCGCCGAGCGAGCTGCAGGTGTTGCGCGCCACTTGGGGCTTGAACCGCGTGTGGCATTTGTCAGCTTTTCCACTTTTGGGTATCCGGTTTCAGAGCGAGCTGAAAAAATGCATCTTGCGCCTGAGGTTTTGGATAAGCGCGGTGTGTCATTTGAATACGAAGGTGAAATGGCTGTTGATGTGGCTTTAAACACCCATTCAATGCAGGCCTATCCGTTTTCAAGACTGACAGGGCCGGCCAATATTTTAGTTGTTCCTGCGCGGCACTCGGCCAGCATTTCAGTTAAATTGATGCAAGAAATGGCGGGCGCAACAGTTATTGGCCCTATTTTGGCGGGCGTGGATGAATCGATCCAAATATGTTCATCTGTGTCAACAGCAACAGATATTTTAAATATGGCTGTTTTAGCCGCCTGTAAGGTAGGGTAACTTTGCCAGATTATAGCATCAAAGGCTGTTAATAAGACAAAGGAGTTATCTGGATGGCCATATTTAACCTTGGGTCTATCAATGCAGATCTGTCCTATAGTGTGGATGCGTTGCCCGAACCCGGGGAAACCATTAGCGCCCATTCAGTGAGCCGAGGACTTGGCGGCAAAGGCACAAATATGTCCGTTGCTGCTGCACGCGCTGCGGCTCATGTTGTGCATATCGGCGCAGTTGGGCGTGATGGCGATTGGGCCATTGAGCGCCTGACAGAATATGGGGTTGATACACGCCATATCACCTATGGGTCTGCCACGGGGCACGCGATTATCATGGTTGACCGGTTGGGCGAAAATGCAATTGTAATTCACTCTGGTGCAAATTTGGAAATCACTGAAAATGCCATTGGTGCAGCGCTAGGCCAATCTAGCACAGGTGATTACTTTTTGGCACAAAATGAAACCAATCAGCAATTTGAGGCTGCAAGCCTTGCCAAAAAGCTAGGGCTAACAGTTGTTTACGCTGCTGCGCCGTTTGATGTCGATGCGGTCCAGAAGATGTTGCCTATGGTTGATCTTTTGGTTTTAAACCAGATCGAAGCAGATCAGCTGCAAAAAGCCACAGGCAAACCGCCGCAAGATCTAGGTGTGGCGCAGCTCGTTATTACCTTGGGCGCCAAAGGCTGCCGATGGTTTAATGCAGAAACCGGAGTGTCCAAGGTCTTTGATGCAGAGCCAGTTGAAGCTGTTGATACAACAGGGGCAGGAGACACATTTACCGGATATCTGGTTGCCGGGTTGGATCGCGGTTTGGCAATGGAGCAAGCTTTAAAATTGGCCAGCCGTGCCGGGGCTATTATGGTGACGCGCCACGGAACAGCAGATGTTATACCAGACCTAAAAGATATTCAGGATCGCTTTGGCCCATAGTCTACTTTACAAATGGGGCGTCCTTTCCCCAAACTTGTTTGACCCGTTCATCGCGCCCACAAGCTTGGCGGTATAATTCATAGGCCTCTGACTGTCTGCGCGGACCAAAACGGGTGAAAACCAGCTTTTTGCCCTTGTAGTAATCTTGATGGTAATCTTCTGCGATATAAAATTCTTCCAAGGGCAAAATGGGGGTCACAATCTGCTGACCTAGCGCAGCTTCAGCGTTTTCAACCGCTTTTTTTGCCGCGGTTTCTTGGGCGTCGCTCGAGGTAAAAATGGCTGTTTTGTAGCTGTGGCCGCGATCACAAAACTGACCTCCATCATCTAAAACATCCACTGACCTCAGAAACAGATCAAGCAACGCATCAACCGAAACAGCGGTGGGATCAAATTGAATCTCAACGACTTCATAATGCCCTGTGCCGCCTCGAACCACCTGTTTATAGGTCGGGTTTTCAACGGTCCCGCCGGTATAGCCAGAGACAACCTCTTGCACGCCGGCAACTTTTTCGAAGTCGGCCTCTACGCACCAAAAGCACCCGCCGGCAACAACCAACCGATCACTTTGCGCTGCGATGGCAGAGGATGAAATCCCCAAGGCGAGACCTAAAAAAGCGACTAAATGGGAGACGCGGTGCAAAAGATGCATCAATTGTGACATTATATACCTCCAAAAGTAATAGGGTTGAATGTACAGCCGTTGTTGGATTTGCCAAGTTTTTTGCGCGGTAATCACGCAGAGGTGACAGGAATTTACCACTTGGAACTTTGTAAAAACCCCCCTAGCCTCGGCCGCGTTAAGGAGAGCCACATGATTGATCAGGTCACCACCCACCAAGCCGAAGAAGATAGCAGAAATGAAACTGTCTTAATTTACGTTGATGGTCAAATTGTTCCCAAAGCGGAGGCCAAGGTAAGCGTTTTTGACAGCGGCTTTATGCTGGGGGATGGTGTGTGGGAAGGATTGCGACTTTATAATGGGCGCTGGGCCTTTATTGACGAGCACCTTGATCGGCTGTTTGCCGCTGCAAAAGCAATTGATTTATCCATTGGCTTGACCTGTGAACAAATCAAAGAGGCGCTTTTTGAAACCCAAAAAGCCAACAATATGGTCAGCGACGCCCATGCAAGGGTCATGATCACTCGCGGCATCAAAAGCCGCCCGTTTCAGCACCCTTCGCTGTCCAAATCTGGCCCAACAATCGTTATGATCCTAGAGCATTCACGCCCTAAAATTCTCCGTCCTGTTCGGCTGGCCACCGTGCCGCATATGCGCGGTTTGCCGATGACCCAAGATCCCAAGCTTAATTCCCATTCTAAACTAAATTGTATTTTGGCCTGTATTGCGGCTGAAAAGGCCGGGGCTGACGAAGCGCTCATGCTGGATGTTCATGGCTTTGTGAACACCACCAATGCCTGTAATTTCTTTATCGTGCGCGGTGGCGAGGTTTGGACCAGCACCGGCGATTACTGTATGAACGGGATCACCCGACAAAAGGTCATTGACCTGTGCCGTGACAACGAAATCCCTGTGTTCGAGCGCAATTTTTCTCTGGTGGATGTCTATAGCGCTGAAGAAGCCTTTTTGACCGGTACATTTGGCGCGCAAACCCCCGTGGGTGAAATCGATGGGCGCATTATTGGAACGGGCGAAATCGGTCCAATGACAAAACAGCTAAGGTCTCTCTATAAAACCCTTATCTCTCAGGAAAACGCATAATGCAGCTGGCAATGTGGTCCGGGCCTCGAAACCTGTCGACAGCCATGATGTATGCTTTTGCGAGCCGGTCTGATTTTTCGGCGGTGGACGAGCCTTTTTATGCCGCCTATCTAAATCTGACCGGATTGCAGCACCCGATGCGGGATCAAATTTTGCAAGCGCAGCCTCAGGATCCGCATCAGGTGGTGGATAGCCTGCTCGGGCCAGACCCTGAGGGCTGTCCAAATGTGTATCACAAACATATGACCCAACATATGATTGAAGCTATCCCGCGCGACTGGATGCTAAAGGTTACAAATGTGTTCCTCATCCGCCATCCGGCGCGGGTTGTTGCTAGTTTCGCAAAGAAATACCCCGATCCAAAAATTGAAGACATCGGCTTTCATCAACAGGCAGATCTGTTTCGATATCTTGTCAAAAACGGACAAAAACCAATCGTAATAAACAGCGCAGATATCCGCTCAAACCCAGAACAGAAGTTGCGGGACCTTTGCGGCGCTCTTGTTGGTCTGGAATTTGATGAAAAGATGCTAAAATGGACCAAAGGCGGTCAAAGCTGCGATGGCGTTTGGGCCCCACACTGGTATGGCGCAGTGCATAATTCCAACGGTTTCGACGCCGCAGAAGGGCCATTGCCTATCTTGTCTGGCCGGCTTTCGGAGCTGGTGGATCAATCATTGAAATCCTATGAAGAGCTTGCGCAATACAGTCTTTAGGGGGCTGCGGGATTCAAAAGATCGGCGTCAAAAATACTATCGGAATGCTGGTCTAGATATATTTTTAACCATGGGGTGAATTTATCTGGATCATTCTGAACTTCTGCTTTTAGCGTGTGATAGTTAACCCATCTGACGCCCATCACCTCATCTTGGTTGAGCATCATCTGGGGCGGAGCTTCAACATGAACGGAAAACACTGACACACGTTCATGTTCTGTCAATCCATTACCAACATCAGCGCGATACTCGATTGTATCCCGAAAAACAGATTGGCAATCGGCTATTCCAAGCTCATCTTTCATCCTGCGTTTAGCGCACTGTATCGCAGGTTCGTCCCAAAATGGGTGGGTGCAGCAGGTATTGGCCCATAAGCCGGGTGTGTGGTACTTTGCCAATGCGCGCCGCTGGATTAAAATTGACGAGCCGTAAATCATAAACACCGACACTGCTTTGTGCAGCAAACCGTCTTGGTGGGCCTTCAGCTTTTCCACAGGCACCAGTTGGCCATTAACCCAAGCTGGGATCATAACGCTCATGGGTTTTGTGGGTCCGGTTTTACAAGATGGTGGGAAAACTCAGACAGTACCTGTTCGTAAACAGATTTCTTGAAGGGAACAATATTCTCGACAAGAGCGTTAGCAGCCATCCATTTCCAAGCTGAAAATTCGGGCGTTTCGGTTTGAATATTCACCTCGGTATCTGAACCCAAAAAGCGCATGAGATACCATTTTTGCTTTTGCCCCCGAAAACGGCCCTCCCAGAGCTGGCTGATGAGCTCTTTTGGCAGGTCATAGCTTATCCAGTCTTCTGAGACCGCGAGTATTTGAACCAAATTTTCAGGAACGCCGGTTTCTTCGTGCAGCTCACGCAACGCAGCTTCTTTCGGGTTTTCGCCGTCATCTATTCCGCCCTGCGGCATTTGCCAGGCATCAGAATGATTGTCGCGCCGCTGGCCTACAAAAACAAGACCTTCATGATTGATGAGCATTATGCCAACATTCAAACGATAGGGTAGGGCATCATGCGTGTCCGAGGCCATGTTTGGCGTACCTTTACTTAATTAACAGTCTTGTGGCCCTTGTGTAAAAGACGGGCTTTTGATTTGCAATTGCGGACCCAAACAAAGCCGTACCTTTTGAAAAGGTCCGACCCTTTTCATTTTCAATAAGGCCCCAGTTAAGCGATTTTGGCATTCAAAGCCGGTCAGATCACTCTCGCAGTGACAAAGCAGTCAGACCTTTAAGTAAATCGATCGCATAAGCCAGTTGATAGTCATCTTCGCGCAATTGCGCAGCCCGATCAGCCTCTTCCCGATCGGCTTCTATCTGGCGGATTTCATCTTCACTTAGACTGTCATTGTCCAGCGAACCCCTTAGGTCGGCTTCACTGCGGCCTCGGCGTGCAGCGTCGCTGTCATCATGATCAGACCTACGGCGTGGCTGCTCGACAACAATGTCTGGCGAAACGCCCAGCGCCTGAATTGAGTGCCCCGAAGGCGTATAATAACGCGCCGTGGTCAAGCGCATGGCGGCATCATCGCGCAGTGGCATAACCGTCTGTACGGACCCTTTGCCAAAGCTTTTGGTTCCCACGACGATGGCGCGGCGGTGGTCTTGCAGAGCACCTGCAACAATTTCTGAGGCAGAGGCCGAGCCACCGTTGATCAACACTACAATCGGTTTGCCAAAGGCAATATCATCAGGTGTGGCATTATAACGATCACCATCCTGCGGATTGCGCCCTCTGGTCGAGACGATCTCACCTTTTTCCAAAAAGGCATCAGAGACTTTAATGGCCTGAGATAGCAAGCCGCCCGGATTATTACGCAAATCAAGAATAAAACCGTTTACATTTTCGATACCGCCCGCTTCTTCGACATATTTATCAATGCCGTCAGACAGGTTCGGATAGGTTTGGTCATTAAAGGTCGTCACCCTTAACACCACTGTTTCTCCTTCTGAGCGGACCCGAACAGCGGTGAGCTTTATGGTATCCCGAATAATTGAAACATCGAAGGGCTCACCCTCGCCTTCGCGCACAACTGTGATGATAATTTCCGAACCTTTCGGCCCCCGCATCATTTCAACAGCTTCATCTAGCGTAAGACCAAGAACACTTTGGCCGTCTAAATGGGTGATAAAGTCACCGGCCTCAATGCCTGCAGCATCTGCCGGCGTGTCATCTATCGGTGAAACCACCTTTACAAAACCGTCCTGCTGGGTCACTTCAATTCCCAAACCGCCAAACTCACCCCGAGTTTGAAACCGCATTTCTTCTGCATCTTTTGGCGACAAATAGCTTGAGTGGGGATCAAGTGATGTCAGCATGCCGTTAATAGCGGCCTCGATCAAATCGGCATCATCAACCTCTTCGACATATTGCGCACGGATACGTTCAAAAATATCTCCAAAAAGATCCAACTGTTCATAGACCGAGGTTTTATCCGCATTGCTTTGCGCTAGAACGGGCCCAGTGAGCTGGATTGCTGCCCAAATCCCAAGGCCACAGCCCAAACTTGCGGCAAGAACGAATTTTTTCATAACGGGTCTTCCTTTACCTGTTGGAACCACATCAGAGGGTCCTGCGGCGTTTCATCTTTTCTAATCTCTATATAGAGTGTTTCAGATCGATCGCTAGCTGTGTTTGACTTTGCTAGCGCGGTTGTGAACTCTGGGCTGGTATTACCGCCCATAAGCCCCACAGGACTGCCCGCGGGAAGAACATCGCCAATATCACCAAAAACCACGCCTAAACCCGCGATCACAATCAATACATCGTTTTGAGGTTCAAGAATTGAAACCAACCCATAATCAAGCAGCTCTCCGCGGTAGCGCAGCGTTGCTGCAGTTGGGCTGGTAACGATGGCACCTGGCGCAGCTGCAATAATCACCCCAGGTCGCTTGATACCCGCAGCGTCGGCTTCGTTAAACTGCCGTAACACTCTTCCCAAAACAGGCATGGGCAGATTGCCTTTGCGATTTTCTATATCCGGCAGGGAGCCTTCAACCGTTTGCGTTGCAATGATCTCTAAGCCCTTTACAAACTCGGCCAAGCTTTGCGAAGCGGCCACCAAAAGAGCAGTTTTTGCCGGATCTTCGATGTATCTCTTCGGCAATTCTATTCTTTTTGCAATGGCTTGAGACAGCGCTGTTCGTGCTTGCTGCAAATCCAAAAGACCAATGCTAAGAGCATCTTGGATTTCTTTTTGGATTTGGCTCAAAGCCTCTAACTCTTCAAGATTTTGCTTTAGCGGCGCGATGCTCAGTTGCAAAGCAGGCAGGATATCGGCCACGATCATGCCGGCCCTTGCGGTTTTTAGTGCCCCATCGGGGTGAACTAGGTATTGAAACTGGGGCGTTTTGTTAATGCTGTATAGGACGCCGATCAGTCGGTTTGTTTCCAGCTCTTGCTGGTTTATCTTTGCAGAAACCTGCGCTTTTTTAATCGCTATTCGGCGTAGACCTTGCCGCACGGATGCCGAGCCCAGCTCAAAGGCGCGAATTGTTTGGGTTAATTCGGCCACTCGGTTTTTGGCGCTATAGGCCGCCACCAAGTCAATAGAGGCTTGATCCAGTTTTTTTGTTGCCTCTTGGGCTGACGCTAGCAAATCTGTTTGGGCATAGGCCGAGGTTGCGAAAATGACGCCAAAGAGCTGCGCGCACATTAGTGTCATTTTGATCCAACTCATCGCGATAACAGGCTCTTTCCAGTCATTTCTACAGGCACTTCAAGCTGCATTAAATCCAAAAGAGTCGGCGCAAGGTCCGCCAACCGCCCACCATCACGCAAGCCCACATAAGGTGATGCCCCCACAAGCGCGACCGGCACAGGGTTCAAAGTATGTGCCGTATGCGGCATGCCGGTTTCAGGGTCTATCATCGTTTCACAATTTCCATGGTCAGCTGTTAAAATCATCGTTCCACCGGTCTTTTCAAGCGCTTTCATGATGTCAGCCAAACCAATATCAACAGCTGAGCAGGCCTTTATTGCAGCCTCTAGATCACCAGTATGACCTACCATATCCGGATTTGCAAAGTTGGTGATGATTAGGTCATAGCCGTTTTCAATTGCTGAAACAAAGCTTTTGGTCACTTCTGGCGCCGACATTTCCGGTTGCATATCATAGGTTGCTACAGCCGGTGACTTTGGCATAAATCGATCTTCATTATTTTCTGGCGGCTCTTTCCCACCATTTAGAAAAAACGTCACATGGGGGTATTTTTCTGTTTCGGCCAAGCGAAATTGGCGCTTTCCATGCTGCGCTACCCATGCTCCTAATGTGTTCACAATTTCTTGTTTTGGAAAGCAGGTGCTCATAAACTTGTCATGCTGATTGGAATAATTGACCATGCCCAGCACAGAGGCCCACCTGGGGCGCTTGTCAGTTGGAAATGCGTCAAATCCCGGATCTGCAAGCGCGCTTAAGATCTCTCTGGCCCGATCTGCACGGAAATTTAGGAAGAAAACTCCATCCCCATCATTGGCTCCTTGGTAGTCGCCTAAAACCGTGGCCGGAATAAACTCATCGCTCAAGCCGAGGCCATAGGCCTGCTCAACAGCGTCATTCGCGGTTGCCGACTGAGACTGCGAAGTTCCCAAAGCGATGGCATCATAAGCGGTTTTCACCCTTTCCCACCGATTATCGCGGTCCATCGCATAGTAGCGCCCGATAAGGGTTCCAATTTTAACCCCATGCGGCAATTGTTGATTCAGGCTTTGCAAATAACCCTTTGCAGAGCTGGGCGGAACATCCCGTCCATCGGCGAACAGATGCAGTACAGTTGGAATTTCAGCATCGTTAAGCGCATTAAGGGCTGCCGCAAGGTGGGAAATATGGCCATGGACCCCCCCATCAGACACCACGCCCATTAAATGCGCTGTGCCGCCGGTCTCTTTCAGGGTGTTAATGAATGAAATCAGGGATGGGTTTTTTTGAAATGCACCGGATTCAATTGCCAGATCAATCTGACCCAAGTCCATCGCAACCACGCGGCCTGCGCCAATGTTCATGTGGCCAACTTCCGAATTTCCCATTTGCCCGGTTGGAAGACCCACATCCGGTCCGTGCGTGATAAGCGTCGAATTTGGAAATTCACGCATAATTCTGTCGAATGTAGGAGTATGCGCCAGAGCGGGCGCATTGCCCTCTTTGGTATCACTCTGTCCCCAGCCATCAAGTATACAAAGAACGACAGGTTTGGGCGGCATTAGAATATCCTTTTATAATTGATACGGATTTATTTGGGATAAATCTTTGGTGCAAGCCCTATGAAAGTCTAAATGTTACAGGTTTTGTAATTTTGGGATTATTCTCGATGATATGGTGTACCCGCAAGTATTGAGGCCGCTCGGTAAAGTTGTTCACACAGCATGGCCCTGACCAGCATATGCGGCCAAACCATTTTTCCAAACGAAAAGCTATGGTTGAATGACTTTTTCAGCCCCTCATCTAGACCGTCTGCTCCGCCGATAACAAACCCCAAATTGGAAACCCCTTGATCACGCAAGGCAGCAAGGTGATTTGCAAACTCAATCGACGTTAACATTTTGCCACGCTCGTCAAGGCCGCAGATGTTTGTGCCTTTTGGGATTGCCTGTTGTAAAAGTTTGGCCTCGGCGAGCTTGCCGATATTTTTTTTGTCCTCGACTTCTTGAATGGTCAAAGGTCCAAGCCCCAGTGTCCGCCCGCTTTTATCAAACCGGTTTTTATAATCGTCGATCAGAGTTTTTTCCGGGCCGGAGCGAAGTCGTCCAACCGCGTAAACAGATACACGCATGCTTTAGCGTTTTCAGACGTTATTCGAATCCGCTCCAACCGGCATCCACATTTTTTCCAGCTGGTAAAATGCGCGCACCTCGGGTCGGAACACATGGACGATAACATCACCGGCATCCACCACGATCCAATCACCGGTGTTTTTGCCTTCAAGAAGTACACGGCGACCCAAGGTTTCTTTCAGGCGATCGGTTAGTTTTTCACAAATTGCTATAACCTGACGAGATGATCTGCCGGAGGCAATGACCATATAATCAACAATAGCCGTCTTGCCGCGCAGATCAATTTGCACGAGCTCTTCAGCTTTGTCATCAGTCAGGGATTCAACAATCTGGGTTAACAGCGTTTCGCTTGTTACCTCTTGGGGCACTTCAGGTAATATTGAAGGCCGGGCTGCAGCAGGAGCTGCATCGACAGAGAGTGTCAGGACTTTTCCTCCTTACGGTTTGCGCCGTGTCCCCCGGCGCTGGGGTTACCATCAGATTAGCACCGGTTTTGTGAAATCTCAATGATAGTCTGACAAGAGATTTCGTATGGGCTCTATAGCTAGAAAAACCAGAACACACTACCAACAGGGACTTTTGGGACCTGTGGGTGCATTTAATGCAACCGATAGCGATCTTTTTTATCTCGAAACTTGAAGCTGCGAATTTTTGCGCATATGACTGTCGGATGATGAATCGCATATTCGATATGGATGATCAGGCTCGGCTGCCTTGGCGGTTTTTTGGTGCTATGACCACGTTTATAGCCCGACTATAAGTCTAAAAGAGTTTCACTTGAACTGACCACAACACGGGAGAGGATTAAGATGACCGCCCCGAAAACACTCTATGATAAAATCTGGGACGCGCATGTCGCCCACACTTCAGAAGACGGCACCTGTCTCTTGTACATTGATCGCCACCTGGTTCACGAGGTTACAAGCCCGCAAGCCTTTGAAGGATTGCGCATGGCAAACCGTACAGTGCGCGCACCGGAAAAAACCATTGCGGTGCCGGATCACAATGTACCAACCACATTAGACCGCGCCAAAGGCATTGATAACGAAGAAAGCCGTATTCAGGTCGAATCGCTGGATAAAAACGCAAAAGATTTTGGGATACATTACTACCCTGTTTCTGATGTTCGACAAGGGATTGTACATATTGTCGGTCCCGAACAAGGCTGGACATTGCCGGGAATGACAGTGGTTTGTGGCGACAGCCATACGGCAACCCACGGCGCATTCGGCGCATTGGCCCATGGAATTGGGACTTCTGAGGTGGAACATGTTCTGGCGACACAGACGCTGATCCAGAAGAAGTCAAAAAATATGAAAGTGGAAATCACCGGTCAGCTTAGGCCCGGAGTGACCGCAAAAGACATTACGCTTTCCGTCATCGGCGAAACCGGCACAGCCGGGGGCACTGGTTATGTGATCGAATATTGCGGTCAAGCCATCCGTGATTTGTCAATGGAAGGCCGGATGACCGTTTGTAATATGGCCATTGAAGGCGGCGCGCGCGCTGGGCTTATTGCGCCAGATGAAAAGACGTTTGAATATTGCAAAGGCCGCGCGCATGCCCCCAAAGGAGCCGCTTGGGAAGCAGCGCTTGCCTATTGGAAAACACTGTTTTCAGATGACGGCGCCCATTTCGACAAGGTTGTCACAATCAAGGGCGAAGATATTGCGCCCGTGGTCACCTGGGGAACATCGCCCGAAGATGTTTTGCCGATCACTGCCAGCGTCCCTGCGCCATCGGACTTTGACGGCGGCAAAGTTGATGCAGTTGCTCGGTCCTTGGAGTATATGGGACTAAATTCTGGAACGCCCTTATCTGAGGTTGAAATTGACACTGTATTTATAGGCTCATGTACCAATGGCCGGATCGAAGATTTGCGCGCTGCGGCAGAGATCTTGAAGGGCAAGAAAATTAAAGACGGCATGCGGGCCATGGTGGTTCCCGGATCGGGTCTGGTGCGTGCGCAGGCAGAAGAAGAAGGCTTGGCGGATATCTTTTTAGAGGCAGGCTTTGAGTGGCGCTTGGCGGGCTGTTCAATGTGCCTTGCAATGAACCCAGATCAGCTTGCACCTGGTGAGCGCTGTGCTGCGACCTCAAACCGGAACTTCGAAGGCCGTCAGGGCCGTGGTGGGCGTACCCATCTGATGTCACCGGCTATGGCAGCAGCAGCGGCCGTCACAGGAAAACTGACAGATGTTCGGGAGCTGATATAATGGATAAGTTTGAAAAACTTAGCGGTGTTGCAGCACCAATGCCGTTGATCAACATCGACACGGACATGATTATTCCCAAGGTGTTTTTGAAAACCATCAAGCGGTCTGGCTTGGGTGTAAATCTGTTTGATGAAATGCGCTATGATGATGACCGCGCAGAAATACCTGATTTTGTGTTGAACAAAGCTCAATATAGGAATGCTGAAATATTGGTTGCCGGAGATAATTTTGGCTGCGGTTCTTCAAGAGAGCATGCGCCTTGGGCGATCAAAGATTTTGGCATTCGGTGCATCATTTCAACAAGTTTCGCGGATATCTTTTATAATAACTGTTTTAAAAACGGTGTCCTTCCAATCATCTTACCGCAAGAGCAGGTAGACGCTTTAATGAAAGATGCCGAGAAAGGCTCCAATGCTCGCATTGAAATTGACTTGGCGGATCAGACAGTGACCTCGTCAGATGGTGACGTGTATTCCTTTGAAGTCGATGCCTTTAAAAAGCACTGCCTGTTAAATGGTTTAGACGACATCGGGCTTACCATGGAAAAAGTAGGCTCTATTGATAATTATGAGGCACAACTGTCTTCAGAGCGGCCTTGGGTGTAAGGCCTAAGTTCTGCATTTTGAATGGCGAACAACGATGCTGCTATAGCGGTTAGCAAAGGGGTCAAAGGGCGTTTGTTTCTTGACCCTTTGGCTTACAGTCGCTAGGCGCTAATCAACTTAAATTTTGTAAATGGATGACCCAAATGACGAAACCCTCCCTTCTAATTCTGCCTGGTGACGGCATTGGCCCTGAGGTTATGGCCGAAGTGCGTAAAATCATTGCTTGGTTTGGTGAAAACCGAGGGCTTGAATTTGATGTTAGCGAAGATTTGGTCGGGGGCAGTGCGTATGATGCGCATGGGACACCCTTGCATGATGATACAATGGCCAAGGCTCAAGAGGTTGACGCCGTTCTACTGGGCGCAGTGGGCGGTCCTCAGTATGATGATCTTGATTTTAGCTTAAAGCCAGAGCGCGGTCTGCTGAGACTGCGAAAAGAAATGGATCTATTTGCCAATCTACGCCGCGCGCAATGCTTTGATGCATTGGCAGATTTTTCATCGCTGAAGACAGAGGTGGTTTCGGGGCTGGATATTATGATTGTTCGAGAATCTACATCCGGTGTTTATTTTGGTGAACCCAGAGGCATTTTCGAAGAGGGTAATGAGCGCGTCGGGATCAACACCCAGCGATACACCGAAAGCGAAATTGACAGGGTGGCACGAAGCGCTTTTGAGCTTGCGCGCCGGCGCAATAACAAAGTTTGCTCAATGGAAAAAGCAAATGTGATGGAATCTGGTATTTTGTGGCGCGAAATTGTTCAAAAGGTGCATGATACAGATTATCCGGATGTTGAGTTAAGCCATATGTACGCAGATGCCGGTGCCATGCAGCTTTGCCGTTGGCCCAAGCAATTTGATGTCATCGTGACAGATAACCTGTTTGGTGACATCCTGTCCGACACTGCAGCTATGTTAACCGGTAGCCTTGGCATGTTGCCCTCTGCAACGCTCGGCCCGATCATGCCCAATGGTCGGCCAAAAGCGATGTATGAACCGGTTCACGGATCTGCGCCGGATATTACGGGTCAGGGCAAAGCAAACCCCATTGCTTGTAGTCTGAGCTTTGCGATGGCGCTACGCTATTCCTTTGACCAAGGCGCAGAAGCAGATCGTCTTGAACAAGCAATTGAGACTGTTCTTGCCAATGGGGCCCGCACGCCAGACCTAATGGGACCAGAGGGCGGCACGCCGATCACAACGTCGCAGATGGGCGACGCTATTTTGGCTGCGCTTGGATCAAGCCTCTAATACGAATAGATCGCGCGACCGAAGTGCGTCTCGGAAGGGACGATTTTGGGATTTGATGCATGACTGGCCCTGTTAATCGACGGGGCCGTATCAGCAACTTAAATACCGTGATAATTTTGCTTCCAAAGATATAATTTCAACAGGCTTTGCAAGGTAATCATCCATGCCGCAGGCATAACATTTGTCGGCATCGCCAGTCAGCGCATTAGCTGTAATTGCAACAATTGGCACTCTGGGCAGATCATCGTCTTCTTCTTTTTTGCGAATTTCTTTCGCCATTTCAAAACCGTCCATGACCGGCATATGGCAATCTAGTAAAATAACGTCATAGCTTTTGTCTTGCCACATTTCCAAGCCCTGTAATCCGTTTTTTGCAACCACAGCGGGGTAGCCAAGAATTTCCAATTGTTTCAAAAGAACAATTTGATTAATTTCGTTGTCTTCGACCAGCAAAATAGAGGTTTTTGCGCGATTTTGTTTTTGGGCGTTGGTTAGTTTATTAGGCGTTCTTTCAATCAAGGTGGGTTTTTGTTTTTTGGTCAAAGATGCAATCGCCTTGACCAACTCTGATTGAAGCATTGGGAAACTTTGTATTTTATAGACATCCTCTTGCAAGAGTCCGAGAGGATCTGATCGATTTGATGAGACAACAACAAATTTGGGATCTTTAGCCCGCCCCCTTAGAATGGGCATCCACGAATTGATGGTGTTTGCATCCTCGGAAAATAAAACAAAAACCGTTTCTTGTTCGTCGGGTATCTCATAGCCTTTTAGATCAAGGCGGACAGAACGGATTTTTTCTCTGAAGCTAAGCTGATCAATAAAGTTAGATAGCTTTTGGCTAAACTTTCCCTTTTCAGTGAGCATTTCGATTTTTGTTTGGGATATGTCAGGCGCCTCATTTGGCCCATCAAATATCTTGACAGGTAAGAGAACTGTGACTGTTGTCCCCTTTCCTCTAGCGCTTTGGGTAATGATCTGACCACCCATTTGATGAACCAGTTTTTGCGTAATAACCAATCCCAAACCGGTGCCTCCGACCCTTTTCGTGGTTGAGGCTTCGCCCTGAACAAATGGCTCAAAAGTTTTTTCCAATAATTCTTGGGACATGCCTATCCCCTGATCCTGAAATTCGAGCTTAATTACATTCTCTTGATCCATTTCAACCAGAAAATAAATCGTACTAGACCTGCCCATTAGGTCTTTTGATGAATATTTTATCGCATTGCTCAGGATATTCAGCATAATTTGCCTTAGGCGACCGGAATCTGCTAAAATCCAGTTTGGGACTTTGCGGTTTACCCCTAGGATAATTCTCACCCCCATATTATCGGCCATGGTTTGCATGGTGAGGGCTACGCCCTCAATCACAGGGCGTAGTTCGGTGCGAGAAGATTCGATCACCATCTTTCCTGCGTCAATTTTGGATGCATCCAAAATATCATCGATGATCCTCAGCAGTGAAAAAGCTGAATTTCGGATTGTGCCAACAGCCCGCTGTTGCTCTTCATTGGGATTCATGGTTTCGAGCACTTCGATCATCCCAATCATGCCATTCATCGGAGTTCGAATTTCATGGCTCATATTGGCTAGAAACTCCTCTTTCGCTTTGGCGGCGGTTTCCGCTTTCACGCGTGCAGAATTAAGTTCCGTTTCGGCGCTATTTGCCAGTTGTGTAAAGTAAAAGAGCTCTGCAACCAGCAAAATTAACACAGTGCCACGAAGAAGAAGATTTACCATTTCGTTACTGAGCGAACTTTCAATAACAGGAACACCAAAGAGCCTTGGAGAGGCACCAATGAGGTCATAACGAATTGCCAAAAACCATAAAACCAGCGGCAAGAAAAAGAAAAAAATCAACAATGCGCGCTCTTTTCTCCAGGAAATAGAAAGAAAAGGAAGCGTCATCACCGGCAAAAACAATAAATCTACATCTATATCTGTCTGACCAAAAACCAAACCTCCAAACGTGGATAGGCTTGCACCAAACAACCAAATTGACCGCGCTAATCGTTGCAATCCGGTTTGAAAAAGCGTCAGGTTGCCTATATATATAAATACAACAGAGCCAGCAATTAAGGCCCCCAATTTATCACCAAGAATTAATAATACTGCCAGCCAAGCCGATGCCAAACAGAGTATAACCAGCACAGCAAGATGGCTTATTCTAATTCTGCGTTGAAGATCTAAGTCTAGATTTTCCAAATTATGCTCATCTGACATACTTAATTCCAATTATGCGGCCACAAATGAGGAACAATTAACGCTGTCATTTTGCGGGATTTTCTATGAATTGGCCATGTATTTCTGTATCATTTCCCAGATTTTTCACCAAACAAGGAATTGAAGGGCGTCGAATGATAAAAATCTGACGCTGTCTTCGTTTACAATTAGTGATGTAGTGCTGCTTTCGGTCTTCTGGGTTACGGCAAACCACCAGCGGTGTCGTTATCTAGACT